>DASZDV010000768.1:0-3707 GCA_035941575.1 Pyrinomonadaceae bacterium | reverse complement strand
GCATCCTCAAAAAGCGGGGTTGAGTTGCCGGTACCGATTCACAATGAAAGTGGCCTGGGAAATGAGGGGGCGATAGTCGCCATACTTGATCTCGAAAGACTGCTCGGACAGCCTTCACGCGTCTACGAGTCGAACTACGATCGCAATACTTCGCTTCCGTTCATCGTCGTTCGCGATCGCTTCGGAAATGTCGTCTTTCAATCGCGTATGCCACCGACCAATATGGGCGGAACGACCGCTTCCGCGCCGATGCCGCGATTGAACATGACTGTCACTGTGGCCCGCAATACGGCCGAGTTCATTTCCAGCGCACGTCGCTGGGGCATCGCCGGTTTCGTACTGGCGCTGTTACTTGCCTCGGTCGCTGCTCTCGTGCTCGATCAATTTGTGCGAAAGCGTTCACGTGGAATCGCACGCGTCACCGAAGACTTGTCAGCCATCGCCAAAGGCGAACTCGACCGTCGCATCGTGCTTCAGTCGAGCGACGACGCACGCGCAATTGCCGACAACATCAACGTCATGACCGCACAGTTGCGCGCACAAATCGCGCGTGAAGAGGAGTCGCGGCAGTTTGAGTCGTTTATCAGACTCTCCGCCATGCTGACTCACGATCTGAAGAACGCCATTGAAGGATTGTCGTTGACGGTAAACAACATGGAGCGCCACTTCGACAACGAACAGTTTCGCATCGATGCGCTCAAAGGCCTCACGAACGCGACCGACAAACTCAAAGCCATCGTTGCTCGACTCAGCCGCCCAGTCAGCAGCTTGAGCGGCGAACATAAGCTGCCCACAAAAACAGATCTTATTCCGATCCTCAACCGTGTTATCGCGATGACGGCGGAACCGATACGGGGCAAGCACACGATCCAAATAAGACTTCCCGCGAGTCTCTTTGCTCTCGCCGATGCGGCACGTATCGAAGAAGTAATGGAGAACTTGATCCTGAATGCCATCGAAGCAATGAGTGAAAAAGGCGGGACGCTCACAATCGAAGCGGGCCCGGACCCGAGCGGCGCACCCACGTTCTCCGTCAGTGACACTGGACCAGGCATGAGCCGCACTTTCATCGAAACCCGCCTATTTCGCCCCTTCTCCACCACGAAGAAGAACGGCATTGGCCTGGGCCTGTACACCTGTCGCGAGGTGATTCGGGCCACCGGCGGCTCCATTGACGTGCAGTCCGTTGAAGGCGCTGGAACGACATTTCGCGTCGTGCTACCATCCATTCCACACGACAGGCGTAACTAAGAAGGAAGCGGCAACACCTTCTACAAAGCTTGCCCGTTACGCCCGTTCCTCGAGTAGTACCTGCCCAGGACTTAGCCGCTCAAAACTGTTTTTCTGATGCGGCCCAGTCAGAAGTCTGGAACGAGATTTCGAGAATGAGCACTCAAGCGCAGTCCAAAGGTACCGTGCTCGTCGTCGATGACGACGAGACAGTGCGTAATGGTCTGTATTGGGCACTAACGACGGATTATCAAGTGCTGCAAGCATCGTCGCGTGAAGAGGCGTGTGCCTTGATCAACGAAAAAGACGTTGACGTAGTTGTGAGCGACCTGCACCTGCCGCCGAACGTTGATGACATCGTCGAAGGTCTGGGACTCATCGACCTCGCTCGGGCGCAGGATCCGCCGTTGCAAGTTGTCGTCATCACGGGCAGCGATTCGAAACGCGGGGCGCTGGAAGCAGTGAAACACGGCGCGTATGGGTTCTTTGAAAAGCCACTCGATTCTGCCGAACTGTTACACATCGTCAATCAAGCAGCACGCATGCGGCAATTGGAGATTGAGAACCGCAGGTTGCGTGCTGAATTGTCGCGACCACCGGGTTTTTCGCACCTGCTCGGCAGCAGCCAGTGTTTGGAGCGCGTGATGAAACAGGCGCGATCGGTTTCTGCGACGAGCGCGACGGTGTTGTTAACTGGAGAGAACGGCACTGGTAAGGAAATGCTCGCGCGCGCAATTCACCAGGAGAGTCCGCGTGCAAGTGGACCGTTTGTGGCGGTGAGTTGTGCTGCACTGCCGGAGACACTGATCGAATCGGAGTTGTTTGGACACGAGCGCGGTGCGTTCACGTCTGCTATTCAATCGCGCAAGGGCCGTTTTGAACTGGCGAACGGCGGCACGTTGTTTTTGGACGAAATTGGTGAGTTGAGCCCAGCAGTGCAAGTAAAACTTTTGCGCGTGTTACAGGAGCGTGAGTTTGAGCGCGTGGGTGGAACGCGAACGTTGACTGTCGATATCCGGTTGATCGCGGCCAGCAATCGAGATCTGGAAAAAGCAGTTCATGACGGGCGTTTTCGCCAGGATCTGTTTTTCCGGTTGAATGTGGTTCCACTTGCGTTGCCGCCTTTGCGCGATCGGCCCGAAGACATTCCGCTGCTCGCGGCGCACTTCGCGGCAAAGTCGGCCGAGAAACACGGGCACCCGACGCCGGAGTTGCAACCGGACTTGATTGAGGTCTTGCAGGAGTATGAATGGCCGGGCAACGTGCGAGAACTCGAAAACTTGATTGAACGTCTTGTGGTGTTGAGTAACGGGCCGGAGTTGGGTATCGAGTTTGTTCCCGAAAAGATGTTGCGCGCGCTCCCGGGAACGAGTGTCTCGGATGAATCAACTCTGGAAGGCGCGGTGGCCGCGTTGAAGCGGCGCATGATCGTGAGCGCGTTACAAAGCGAGGGCAACAAGGTCGCGGCCGCGAAGAAGTTGGGTATCAGTCGTTCCTACCTGCACCGCCTCATCAACGAATTCGACATCTAGTCTGTATAATCAATGTGTAATGGCAAGTCTGCAACAACGCTTACCGGAGAACGTACCGGGGGATTTCTTCGTCGACTCCACCTGCATCGACTGCGACACCTGTAGTCAACTCGCACCCACGATTTTTCGCGATCACGGCGATCAGTGCAGCGTCTATCACCAACCCGAAAATGAGGCTGAGACAAAACTCGCGATGATGGCGTTGGTCGCGTGCCCTACGGGATCGATCGGTTCCACCGAACGCCACGACGCACATCTCGGCATCGATGCGTTTCCGCTGTTATTGGACGAAAACGTTTACTTTTGCGGGTTTACTTCGGAATCGAGTTTCGGCGCCTGGAGTTATTTGATAACGCGTCCGGCGAGCGAAGGCGGCAACGTTTTGATCGACTCGCCGCGCTTTGCAAGTCAACTCGTAAAGAGAATCGAAGCGCTGGGTGGCGTTAACACGATGCTCTTGACTCACAAAGACGACGTCGCCGATCACAAACTGTTTCGAAAGAAATTTAACTGCGAACGCGTCATGCATGCCGACGACGGCGCCGAGCGTCTTGGCATTGAGCGCGTAATCCGTGGTTCAAATCCCGCGCCTCTCGCGGGCGATCTTCTCGCGATCCCAAGTCCTGGGCACACGCTTGGACACGTAGTTTTTCTTTACCGCAACAAATTTCTTTTCACCGGGGATCACCTCGCCTGGTCACCTAACCGGCAAACGTTGACCGCGTTTCGCAGCGTGGCATGGTATTCGTGGCCCGAACAGATTCGTTCAATGGAAAAGTTGTTGGCGTACGAGTTTGAATGGGTGCTGCCTGGTCACGGAGACATGCATCACGCGGATGTTCGCACCATGCACAAAGAGCTGGAACGCTGTGTGGCGTGGATGAAAACTAAATAACCTAAAAGAGGCGAAGACCAAATGACTCGAAATCAAAAAATAGCCCTCGG
>DASZDV010000767.1:0-2292 GCA_035941575.1 Pyrinomonadaceae bacterium | reverse complement strand
AGATTTCAATCGTGAATACACGACCGAGAAATGGTGCGCGCCAACGTGCACGTTGCAATGCGTTCACCAGGTGGGAATTCTCGACAACTGGCGCGACCCACAGAAGACGCCGGCTCAGATGGCACAGGAACAGAAGAACGGCAAGAGCGTCGGCGAAATGATCGGCGCCGACTAATGCTTGTCCAGATCCAACTCACCATCCGGCATGTTAAGACGTAGCATCACTGTCTTGTCGGGCCCAAACTACCGCCGACGGTGAAGATCGTAACTGAGCTGGAGAGTCCCAGTCCTGACAACCGGCCGGCCATCACCACAATCGTTTCCCCTTTATCGACCATTCCCGCGTCGAGAAGCGCCTTCTCACCGACTTTCAGCATCTCTTCCGTTGAGTGTGCCTGAGTAATCAACAAAGGCTCGACCGCCCAGATCAGCGAGAGTTCACAAAGAACTTCCGGCCTGTGTGTCAAAGCAACGATGCGTTGCTCGTGACGCAACGATGAGAGCCGCCGCGCCATTAAACCGGAATCGGTAAATACTGCGGTGACCGTCGTACCCATCTCTTCCGACGCGAAAGCCGCGGCTTCGCACAACGCACGACTCACACGGCCGGATTGTCTGCCTGCGGAAGTCGCCAGGCGCTCACCGCGGTTCTCCTTGCCTGTCTCGGCGGATTCGATGATGCGGGCCATCGTAGACACGGCTACGATCGGGTATGCGCCTGTAGCAGTTTCGTTGGAAAGCATCACGCAGTCAGTGCCGTCCCAAACTGCGTTGGCTACGTCGGATGCTTCGGCGCGTGTCGGACGTGGATTACTGACCATCGACTGCAACATCTGCGTTGCGGTGATAACCATCTTGTCGGCTTTTATCGCCCGTTCGATGATTCGCTTCTGGTAAACCGGCACGAGCTCGACACTTGTTTCCACGCCCAGATCGCCACGCGCCACCATCACACCGTCCGCAACGGCAATGATCTCGTCGAGGTTATCGATCGCTTCGGCCTTTTCAATCTTTGCAATCAACGGCGCGCGTCCGCCTGCCTCCTGGATCATCTGCTTCGCGCGTTCGCAATCGCTCGCGCGGCGCACAAACGAAAGCGCGATGTAATCGACGTTTTGCCCAACCGCCCACTTCAGATCGTCAACGTCTTTTTCTGTTAGAGAATCGATTGGCAGCGAAACGCCTGGAAGATTTATACCCTTGCGTTCGCCGAGCAACCCGCCATCTACCACGCGACAGATCACCTCGGTGTCAGTCGTACTTTCAACAACCAGCGCAAGGGCGCCGTCGTCGAGCAGAAGTCTTGAGCCTGGTTGGACCACACGCGGCAAATCAGGATAGTTTGTTGCGACTCGTTGTTCGTCGCCGAGAATGTCCGCGGTAGTGAGCGTAAACAATGAGCCGGGAGTGAGCTTGATCGGTTGACCGTCTTTCAGTCCGCGCGTTCGGATCTTCGGGCCCGAGAGATCGACCAGGATCGCCAGGGCCTTTCCGACTTTTCTCGCGGCTTCACGCGCGCGTGCGATGTCTTCCGTCTTCTCTTCATGGGTGCCGTGCGACATGTTGACCCGCACGCCGTTGGCGCCTGCCGCGATCAGTTTTTCAATCACCTCGGGTTCGCGAGAAGTTGGGCCAAGCGTGATCAGTATCTTTGCTTTTCTCAAAGTTGAGTCCCTGTCAGGTTATGACGTTCAAGGAGCGGGAGTTTTCAACGCCGCTTCGACAGCGCGATCGAGCTGGCCGCCTGCGTTTGGACCATATCCAATAAGACGTTCAGCGAGTTGTCCCTGACGATCGAAGACGAACGTTTGTGGAATTGCGTCGATATCGGCCATGAGGAAGGTTACCAACTCGTCGTCCGGTATTGCGAGCGTGTATTGAATGCCAAACTCTTTAGCAAAGTCAGGGACCTTTGGCTCATCATCTGGACCGCCGACATTCAGTCCGACCACTTGCAGTCCCTGGTCCTGAAACTTCTTCTGTAACTCGATTAAGTGAGGAACACTGCGCCGGCATGGCTCACACCACGTGGCGTAGAAATCTAGGATCAGAACCTTGCCGCGGAAGTCTGAAAAGACATTCCGTTTGTTGCCTTCGAACGTCCAGCCCAGATTGTTCAGTGACCCACCGTTTGTGGGTGGCATTGGAAACGCGGTATTCGGCGGCGCGCTGTTCGCCGGCGCGTTCGCGGACGTGTTGCTTGGCAGATCGTTACTGTTGCATGCGCTGAAGCACACGAGCGCACCCAAGAGAAGCGGGATTAGGGCCCGACGCAGGTTCCTACGCATCTTT
>DASZDV010000766.1:0-12685 GCA_035941575.1 Pyrinomonadaceae bacterium | reverse complement strand
CAGCCAACGCATTGTTGATTCGTTCGGCGACTGCCGTCTTTCCTGTTCCTGGCAATCCCGTCAAAATCAGTGACCGGCGTGAGTTAATGACACAGCCCAGAGTTTGCAGCAGCGATTCCGGCAAGACCAGATCGCTAAACGCTTGTCGAACGGTCTCCATCGACGCCGTGTTCGAAGGTATCGACTGCAACTTCATCATGTGCGAGTAGTCGCGTAGCGACACCGGTGCTGGTCCAACATAACCGCATATCGACAGCAACCGCGTGAGACGATCCCAGCCATGGTCTAACATCGCGTAACGCGTCGAACCAATCGCCGACTGCTTCTTCACTTCGATTAGTTTCTCGCGATAAAGCTTTTGCAGCACATCCTCAGTGAGCGTACGCGGCAGGTTAATGCGCTCCGCGACTGCGTCCGTCGTCGGCTCGGGCAGCATGGCCACGTGCTTCAACGCAAGGTCGCAAAGAAAACCTTCGGAGATACCGGTGTCGTTCAGTTCCTCCGGCAGGGGTGGTCCCATGCTTTCGATTTCCGCGCGGGTCAGGATGCTGGTGTGGGACATGTGTGTTTCTCTCTTCTTGGTTCTGAATAGGGCCTATAGGACCTATATGACTCATAGGACCTATTTGCCACTGTTAGAGGCGCCGTGATTTAGAGCAATCGCCAGCGCGGCGCGAGCTGTGTCGGCTTCCGAAGCACGGCCGACGCGCTGGTAGAGATCCGCCAACCGTCGCAACGCCATGATGTTGTTCGGATCGACGTCACGCGCTGCTTCGTAAAACTTGATCGCGTCGTCTTCACGGCCAAATCGTTCCATCATCTTGGCCATGTTCAGATTTCCGGTTAAGGCGCCAGTAGCGCGAGTGAAAGCCTTGTGCGCCTCGTCGATCTTTCCGAGACGGCAATAGGCCAAACCGAGATTGTTCAAGATTCGCTCATCAGTAGGCGCAAGTTTCGCGGCTCGCTTTAGGCGATCGACCGCGGCGCGGTAATTACCATTCTGATAAAGCGAGAACCCGAGATTGTTCAGCGTCTCCGCGTCTTCTTCCATCTTGACGGCACGCTCAAACGAATCTTTCGCGCGGTCACCAAATCCCTTCTTGTCGTAAGCGACTCCGAGCAGGTTGTGTGCTTCGGTCAACTTCGGATCGAGCGACACCGCCATCGTCAACTCTGACACGGCTTCGCTGTAGCGTCCTTCCATCAGAAACTCGCGACCAGCTTCCATGTGCTCACGCGCCGAACTTGCCGAGCTGGTTTTCTTTTCACCCTGTGTAGTCGCATCGTCGATCTTCGTGACGCCGACTGACTCAAATCGCTCGGCATCTTTCTCGCTCATGCGTTGCAGTCTGTTCGGATCCTTGCCGGCGCCGAAAAGACGACCGATGGCTTTGAACGGTGCGGTGATCACTTTGACGACCTTGTTGCCGCCTTTCTTTGGTTGCACCCCAACGTCCGAACCCGAGTCTTCGAGCACGATCGCGTCCGGATCGCCCTCACGTTCGATGGTGGAAGCACTCCACATCGCAGTCGTGGCGATAATCAGTACAAAGGCGATTAGAAAGGCAATGAGTCTACGTTTTTTCATGGTCAGCTCCTCTACATTTTGCCGAGAACGTCCATGAGGTTAAGGGCGGCCGGGCCAAGGATCGCGATAAAAAGCGTCGGAAATAGAAAACATGCCAGCGGAAACAGCAGTTTCACGGCTGCCTTCTGCGCTTCCTGTTCCGCTCGCTGCCGTCGCTTCGTACGCAGCGAATCTGAGAACACGCGAAGTCCTTTGGCGATCGAGGTACCAAATTTGTCAGTCTGAATCAGCATCGCGACCAGGCTGCGTAGATCATCAACGCCGGTTCGCTCTGCAAGATTACGAAGTGCTTCATCACGCTCGCGTCCTACTCGAATCTCGAGGTTCGCGAGTTCAAACTCGACGGCAATTGCGCTGTGCACGTCTTTCAACTCACTCGCGACTTTCATCATCGCGGCGTTCAATCCCAAGCCCGCTTCAACCGAAATGACCATCAGATCCAACGCGTCGGCAAGGCCCCAGCGCAGATCTCTCTGCCGGTTGCGTGTGGCTCTGCGCAGGAAGTAACGCGGCAGAAAGAACCCGACTACGAAAGCGAGAATAATGTAGACCACCGCGTTCTGAAGTGGACGCGCTGTCAACGCGCAGACGCCCGCAACAGCCAGCGGAAAGCCGGCCATTGAAGCCAACTGAATCGCGCGATAGATGATCGGCGCCTCGGCCGAACGAAAGCCCGCGTGCATCAGTTGCTTCTGAAGCTTCCTGGCTTCTGTTGCCGACGGCGGCAACAGTTTGTTCAGCGGCGACGCAATGCGTTGTGCGATCTCTGTGGCCGGACGCTCATCCGGCAGGACAACGGACTGCCCGGCCTGCGTGTTGCCGCCGCCGTCGTTAACACCCATGCGTCGCAATCTTTCGGTGGCGGCGCTTTGCGGTCTGTAGACCAGCCAGTAAACACCCAGCATTCCGAGTGAGATACAAACGAAAGTGGAGATGGCGATGATTAGAATCATTGCTGGCCCTTTTCTTCAGACTAGATCTTGATCTTCAAAATCTTTCGCACAATCAACATGCCCGTGATTTGCAGGAACAGGGCAGCTGCGATCAGATAATGACCGCGTGGATCTTTCCACAAAACGCTCATGTAATCCGGATTCATCACCGTGACCGCGACTGCCACGAAAATCGGCAGTCCGCACAACAACCACGCGGACATGCGCGAACTCGTAGTCAACGTTTTCAAGTCGCCCATGATGCGAAAGCGTTCGCGGATCGTGTACGCAACTTTTTCAAGTATCTCCGCGAGGTTACCGCCTGTCTCGCGTTGAATGAGCACCGCCGTCACACACATCTTGAGATCGAGTATCGGAATGCGCTGTGTCAGGTTCTCGAGCGCGAGCTTTATTGAGAGACCAAGGTTCTGCTCTTCGTAAGCCTTGCGAAACTCAGTAGCGATCGGTTCCGGCATTTCGATCGACACCATGTGCAGCGCTTCCGGAAATGCATGTCCCGCACTCAGCGCACGACTCATCAGATCGAGTGCATCCGGAAGCTCTTCAAGAAATGCATCAAAACGTTTCTTGCGTCGCCACCAGACGTGCAGCAGTGGTAACGACGCACAGATCAAACCCGCCATTATCATTAGAGGAATGAAAACAGTGAGTACCGATGCAGCCAAAGCGCCCAACATACCGGCCATGAAGGAAAACATGAGCAGGCGCGACGGGGTTATATGTAGATCCGCCTGGTCCAACAAGCGTTTTAGCTGCAACGCCGCCTGGATATTGACTAGTGTGCGGTTGACCCATGGGATCTCGCTCAGCAGCTCGTTGCGGGCGAGCACGACTTCAATATCTTCGGCTTGGGCCGAATGAAGTAAAGCCTCAGAGAGTCGCTTTTGCAGACGCGCACGTTTCTTGTCCGTTCCGTGCGTGGCTAAGAGATAGGCGCCCAGGACCAGGAACAGCGCGAAGACGAATACGAAGAACGATATGATCATTGTCGATTACATCTCCTCGAAGAAGACGCGCGGCAACTGGAGGCCGCAAGCCTTCAACCGTTCGGCAAACCGTGGGCGAATTCCCGTCGGGCGGAACCGGCCAAGCACCTGGCCCTGTTGATCGACGCCGGTGCGCTCGTACTGGAAGATTTCCTGCATGGTGATCGTCTCGCCTTCCATGCCGGTGAGTTCCGAAATGGAAGTGACGCGGCGTGAACCGTCTGACAAACGCGCAACCTGAACCACGAGGTTTATCGCCGCGGCGACCTGTTGCCGCATCGCTCTATCTGAAAGACGCATACCCGTCATTTGAATCATCGTTTCCAGGCGAGCCAGCGCGTCGCGTGGTGTGTTCGCGTGAATCGTCGTCAAACTTCCGTCGTGACCAGTGTTCATGGCCTGAAGCATGTCGATCGCTTCGCCACCGCGGACTTCGCCGATCACGATGCGATCGGGACGCATTCGCAGAGCGTTTCGTACGAGATCGCGCTGCGTTACTTCGCCGCGGCCTTCGATGTTTGGTGGCCTCGTTTCCAGTCTGACTACGTGTGGCTGCTGAAGCTGCAACTCAGCCGAGTCTTCGATCGTGACGATACGTTCATTCTCGGGAATAAAGGCCGACAAAGCATTGAGCAGCGTGGTTTTACCGGCGCCTGTTCCTCCCGAAATCAGAACGTTCAAACGCGCGTTCACGACCATCTGCAACATGTCAGCGATGTCTTTCGTCAACGCCTTGTTCTCGATCAGGGCTGCCATGCGCAGCGGATCAGCACCAAAACGACGAATGGACAACACTGGTCCATCGATCGCCAACGGGGGAATGATCGCGTTGACGCGGGAACCATCCTGCAAACGCGCGTCGACCATGGGCGATGATTCGTCGATGCGACGGCCTACTGAAGAAACGATTCTTTCGATCACCCGCATTAAGTGCTCGTCGTCTTTGAACCTGACGTTGGTCGATTCAATCTTGCCGCGCCGCTCGATGTAGATCGTGTTGTGCGCATTGACGAGGATGTCGGAGATCGTCGGATCCTTGAGCAGCGGTTCCAGTGGTCCAAGTCCAAACAGCTCGTGCTGAACGTCGTTGACGAGTCGTTCGCGTTCAGCGGCGGACAGCGGCGCTGCTTCCTGGGCCAGCACAGTCTCCGCCAGGCGCGAGACTTCCGCGTGCACCTGCTCCTGCGTGAGACTCGACAGCTTGGTCAAATCCATCCGGTTGATTAAGGTGCGGTGCAAGCGCGCCTTCATGTCCTGGAACGATTGTTGGCCGGTGCCGTCTGAAACTGCGCCAGGAGTATTTGTGTTTCCGATTAATCTTTCGCGTAGGGCCATGATGTTGTTTCAGGTTGCGGAGGGCCGCGTTCCTAGACCTTTTCCATTGAGGTTTGAAGATTGAACTGCGTCTGCTGCGCCGGTTGCTTTTTCAGGAACGTGTTCCAGAAAGCTTTGCGCGGTTTTGCGGTATTGATTGGGGCGACCCCCATCGAAATCTGTTCAGCGATACGCCGGATCTCGAGCGCGATCTTTGAATTCGGCTCCGACTGGACCAGCGGTGTACCGAGGTTTATCGAGTTGACTGCCGTTTGGTAATCACTCGGAACAAATCCAACGACCGGCTCATTCAAAAACTTCTCGATTTGGCGCAGGTCGATATCGATCTGCTTGCTCCAGCGATTCACAACGATCCGCACTTTCTTCCGTGGATAGCCCAGGCGATCGAAGATCTCGAGTGCGCGTTGCGTGCTGCGGATTGCGGGAATATCAAGCGTCAGCACGAGAACGATCTCGTCTGACTGGTCGAGCGCCGCTAGAGTGATCGAGTCGAAAGTGTGTTGCGGGTCGAGCACGACGTAATCGAAATGCTCGCGCAACTTCTGCAGAACCTCGAAAATGTGTTGCGGTTCAATCTCATCGGCGGAATCCGCTGAACGCGGTGCTGCAAGCAATGAAAGGTGCTGCGAATGCGGCGTCACCAAACTCTTGATCAGTTCCTCATCGAGACGGCTGCGCTTCTCGACCATGTCTGCGATCGAGTATTTCGGATCCAGTCCCAGGAACAGCGGTAAGTCGCCGGCCTGAAGATTGAGATCCACTAAAACGGTTTTGGAATTCGTGGCCGCAGCAAAGTTGGTGGCGATGAATGACGTACCGCAACCACCTTTACTGGAGAAGACTGCGGTCATGCGACCCTGTTTTCGTGGCGCCTCAACCGATTGCTGGCTCGAGAATTCAGTGACGCGACCAAGAACGGTGCGCAGTTCATCAGCGCTGATTGGAATGCGCAGAAACTCTTTCGCACCGGCGCGCAAACTGCCGATGATCATGTCTGGTGAAGCGTCCTGTGCAGCGGAGATGATGGTCGTTTTCGGACACTCCGCGTTCAACCGTTCGATGAATCTCACGGCCTGTTCAGCGTTTGGACCAAGCGCGATGATCGCGGCGTTTGGTTTGAGGCGAACGATCTCGTCGTAAAGCTGGTCGGCATCATTGCCGCCCGCCAACAGTTTCACGCGCTCTTCCGCGGAGAGAGCGCGACGAATGTCTTTGAAATTTTCGAGCCCGGTGCTTAGGACTACCACTGAGATTGGTTCGGTCATGTTTTCCTCGTCGTCTATCGAATTCCCACTGCCCGGCGGCTCTCTTTTGAAATAACGCTAATGACAGAGGCGCGGGGGATTCACGGTAGGTATCGCAGCGCTACAAAGCGGGTTTCGCTTCGTAACGAAGCTCGTTAGGCAGGCGTAACCGACGCCGCCGGGCAGTGGGTTCGAAACTTAAACTGGCATTTGCGCTTGCTTTAGCCACGATCGAAATTCCTAAGCTCCCCGAATTCAACCTTGGAACCTAAGGGATGTTGGCCGGAATGAGTCCGGCACACTCCGCAGTCAGTGTTGTCGAGTAATGCGGCATCGTGATGGTCGTGCCGACCATCGGGATGACAAACTGAAACTGATACTCATCAATGCTCACGGTGACGGTGCCGTCGTTCAGGCCAAAGCCGTTGTAGTCCACGTCGACGTCCCCCGTGCTGAGGTTCGGAAGCATGGGCTGGCCACTTCCATTCTCGTTCCCATAGACCACGACATTCTTGACCTGTGCTTCACTGGCCTGCGCATGCAACACTGCATAACGCGCTCCACGACGAGCCGCATCAGTCAGCGCGTTGTGTGTCCACAACGCGCGGCCGAATTCAAGAACTGCAAACATCGCCGTCATAAACACCGTTACGCCGATTGCGAACTCAACCAGCGTCGATCCTCTTTCGTTGTCCCTGCACGTTTTAATGCGAAGCATATTCGTTGCCCCCTTAGGACCCTGGCTGTGTAAGCAGGAAACGCATCGTTACACTCGGTTTCACATTCACGTTGAGCGACAGTGAATCTGAATGCAGAAATGCGCCCAAATCGAATAGGGATTCGTGTGGGTAGTTGATGATCTTTACAGTCACTGTATCCGGAATGCCTGCGGGACCGCCTGCGTACTGTATGTCCACGTTTCCGGGTTCGAGTCCCGGAAGAATTGGATCGCCGGTTCCGGCGATATTTCCGTAGATAACCAGGCTTTTCGCATTTCCTTTCCAGTCTACTTTTCCGCTGGTGACTGACTTGTTCGCGAGATAGCGTGCGCCCAAACGCGCGCCCTTGGCCAGCGTCGTGTACTCGTAGAAGTAGCGACCAAATTCAGCAACACCCGCGAACAACAGCAGCATGATCGGCAAGACTAACGCCAGCTCGAGCAGTTGCACGCCCTGCTCATCACGGCGAAATCGGCTCAACCAGTGCATTCGACGTGACCGGCGTAAGTTGCGAATTTTTCGTATGCGATGGTGCATCATGGTTCACCGCCTTACTTGTAAAGGACAGGCACTGCCATCAACGCGTCGACCGGTCCCGCAGTAGGATCGTATCCACCCTGACCAATCACGATGTCGTCGATGTATTCGGCCACCAGATCGCCACCGCTGCCGCTGCCGACTTTTGTTCGCAGGAAGAACTGGCCAAAGCGATCAAACTTGACCGTGCCACGTCCGCCGTCGTACTGGTCCTGTTTCACGATCGGGATCACCACTACGCGACGTCCAAACTTGCCGGTATGCTTCGGTGTTTCTGCGCTTTTGCCATTCTTGTAATCGTCGTACTTATAGTCAGGCGCCTGATGAATATTGGTGTCGGGCGGCATCAGGGCGGGATCAACTTGCGACGTCACGTACTCGTCAAAGCGCGTGTTCAATCCCTGTCTAACCGCACCGGCCGTGACACCGGGCTTCGTATCAACCGCATAGACCGCACCTGGAGATGCACACTTATCAACGCCCATGCCGAGGCCGATGCGAACGTCCTTACCACCTTCACCCGCCACCGCGAGAATCTGATAGTTACCCGGTGAAACCGCGGTGCCGGAGGCGGCGCGGAATGTGTACGTGTTGCCCTGAGTGATCGGAGTGCCATAGTCGATCACGGAGACGGGCAGGAAGTTACAAATGATATTCAGCGGCACTGACAGACCTGCGGTCGCTTCGGCTTTCAGGTTCTTACTGTTGCCCAGCACCGTAGCGGCAAACGAAACGCCGACCGCTGAATCGGGTGTGGTTACTTTGACGAAGCGAATAGTTTGAGCCTGTAACTGGGCTGCGCCTTCGTTCATGTATGGACCACCAAGGTTCTTCGCAAACAAGACGTTGCCTCGGGGCAACGTCACGGGCGTGTGATTGAAGTCGTACTTGTTCATCGCAGCCACTGCTCTATCCGTAGCCATCGTGATACCGAGAGACCCCGTATTGAGCGCAGACACGGCAGCTAATGCTGCCGCGTCTGCTGCGTTCTGCAATTCAGTTTTCGCCAGGTAAAACCTGCTGATATCAACTCCCAAACCGACTGCGAGCAGGATCGACAACATCCCGATTGCTGATGTCGCCAGAATTGAACCTCGCTCCCTCTTGTTCTTTCCCGCTTGCTTCCCCATTGTTTCCATTAATCGGTTCTTCATGTTTTCCCCCTCTGCTGCAAATGAAGATCTGTTTGAGAGGAAGTTGTTACCAGGGGCGAACTGATTCCGGATTGAAGTCAAACTTCACCGCCTTCGCTACTGGAAGCGCGGGAGTGCTGGTGCGGACACTTCCGACTGAACCGGTGGTGCTGGTCTTTGTAGTAGTGTCTGTAGCTTTCGTCTTCGGCTCTTCAACCTTCGCCGGAGCGGCAGGTGTAGCGGCCGGAGTCTGGTCGTTCTGTCCGGAAACTTTGTAACCGCTCTGGCCCGAGATGCCCTCGCCCTTCGGCTCAACGCCCAACGGCGAGTTGCCCTTCAGACCATCGATGCCGCGCAGGTTCGGCAGCTCGTCGGGACTGACCGGCTTAACCATGTGCGCAGTAACGAAGAACATCAGTTCGGTCTCTTTCTTCTCGAAGGACTTCGATTTGAAGAGTGCACCGATGATTGGAATGTCACTGACGATCGGAATTCTCGACAAAGTCTTCGTTTCGGAATTGTCGAGCAGACCGGCAAGTGCGAACGACTGACCATCGCGCAGCTCAACACCCGTCTTCGCGCGGCGAGTGCGCAGCGCAGGAACGACGAATCCGTTGAAGCGAACGCCGTTGTTGAAGTCGATCGTGGAAACTTCCGGTTCGAGTTCGAGACGAATGTGGTCTTCGTCGATGATCGTTGGTTTGAAGTTCAGGCGAATGCCATATTCTTTCCAAACGATCGTGATGCCTGTGTTGTTGTTACCCACCTGAAGCACCGGCACCGGAAACTCACCGCCCGCGAGGAAGCTTGCCTGTTGGCCGTTCATCGCGATCAGGTTCGGTTCGGCCAATTCGCGGAAGGCGCCTTCCTGACGCAGCATCCGAAGCATGGCAGCCGTGTTGATCTGGCGGTTGAAAATGAAGAGGTTCAGCGCGGGCTGAATGATCGTGTCGAGGATCGCGCCAGCAGAGCTTGTCGTGGTATCGCCGAGCATCGTCGGACCATTACCACTGTTCCAGTAACCGCCGGTTCCTCCCGGAGGTCCTGAGCTGAACGACGTACCGTAGTCGCGCAACTTCGTGCGATTGACTTCCGCTACACGAACCTGAAGTTGAATCTGGCTGGCGTTCGAAGTCGGCGACGTCAGCATGTTCACGGCTTTGAAGTTCGCCGCTTCAATGACGCTCTGCACCTGTGCAGCGGTCGCAGCGCTCGACACCGTACCGGAGATGACTACCGAACCATTGGCCTGGCTCAAGCGGATGTCATCTTTCGGGAACAGCGCGCGAATCTGCCAATCGATCAGTGAAAGATTGGCACGAACGTAAACGTCAAACACCAGGAACTGACCACCGGTCTGTTCCCAGGCGATGAAGTTGACCTGACCAAACGTCTTGCCATTCACGAGCACCTGATCGGGCGTGACGAGCACAGCTTCAGCGATTTCAGGATTTGAAACCGAGAACCGTCCTACCGGCCGATCGAAATTGATCACGCGCGACTGGCCGACGAGAACGTTGACTGCGATGGCTTCTTTGTTCTGGCCGAAGGAGGCCTTGTAGGAAGTCTCCTGGGCGTTAGAGATGGAGTTAGCAAAGATGGTTATCAACGCCGCCAGCAATAAACTCATTCGGCGCGAAATTGGGGAACGGCTCTGCATGATTCTTGTGCTCCTTTGTTTCTAGCGATCGTCAAAGCGATCAACTTCAAGTAATGGAATTGTTTTGACTGAGTGATCTATGGAAACTCGACGCTGCGCTTCTTCGCACCTTCGATCATTTCCACTGACGCACGCGGTGTGGGTTGAGGAGCTGGGGCTGCTGCTGGTTTCGCCACTGCCGGCCGGCGTTGAACTGGCTTAGCTTCTTGCTTCGGTTGCTCACTCTTCAGTGAACCTGGTTCCGGAGGTTTCATTGCGGCTTCGCCAGACAATAAGCTGCGCTTGTTAACGCCCGGAGTCTGTTCGTCGCCCTGGTCGATCTGATTGCGCATGACCAGTTGCAACCGACCCTCGGTTGCTGAGAGGGCGAGTTTTTCGGCCTGCTCTGGCGTGACCTGAAGCGTGACAGCCTTCACGCTGTTGGCTTCACGTTCATCCTTCGGCTTGTCGATGTTCTGACCGTTGGCCAGGACCTTGATGTTCTGCAACACGATCTTCGAGATCGGATCCTGGTTGCCGGAACCTTCGCGCGGATCGATAACGACGACCACGTCGACCATCGCTCCAGGCTGAATGAATCCGGAGATGCCCGCGGCGTCGTCGACCTTAACGGTCATCGCGCGATAGCCTTCGGGAATCACTGCCGAAAGTCCGGCCGCAGTTCCTTCCGGAGCCAGTCTCGATTCAGTGATTGGCTCGCGAGCCGCGATGTTCATCACCGCTACGCGACCAGCGAGTTTTTCAGGCGAGTCGAAAGCTCCGTCGGGAGTTGATTCCTTGGGAAACTGGACCACCATTATCTGTTCGGGAATGATCTTGCTTCCGAGCGGGATCGCAACCTTGGCCACGGCGACCTTGTTCAGGTTCTTCGTGTAAGCCTGCGCGCTCGACAAGTACTTGCTTACTGAAACGGCAGCAAGCACTCCGAAAATGAGCGCTCCTACCAGGACTATGAAGAAACGTTTGTTTCGCATGGAATCAACTCTCCGTTCTGCCAGGTTAAAAGGCCTGGTGTTGGCCGTTATGGGTGAAAGATCGCAGTTGCGATGATCGCGCCGATTGTGATCGCCGCGCCGTAAGGAATGGTTAGACGTCGATCAGCAGGCACGCTGAATTTGGGCATCTGCCATCCGGGCAGTAAGCCGACGAGAATTTGCAGAACGCGGTGCATCGTGGTTGCAAAAACTCCCGATCGCAGAATGGACACGAGAGCCAGCAAACCACCGGTCAGCACCACCACAACAAAAGTCGGAAGCACGAGATGAGCACCGATAACAGATCCGATCGCGGCGAAGAGTTTTACGTCGCCCGCGCCCATTGCTCCGAAGATGTGCAAGATGAACATTAAGATAAAGGCCAGAACACATCCGCCGATGCTGCTTAGACCACCGTGGACTCCACCGAGGATGAGGTTCAAGGTGAAACCGCTAATCAGAGTGGCGAGCACGAATGGATTCGGAATACGGCGATACCGCACGTCGTAGTAAATGATCAGCACGGCGAGCGGTACTAAGAAAAACTCAAAAACTGTTGCGGTAGGACTCAGCATAACGACCGAGGGCAATGTTTTCGGGAATTACAGAAAGGTGGCGGCGCACCCGTGAGACAGAAGCTTCACAAGGCGCGCCACCCGGCAATGGCAGTTCACTCTCTTGAGTTCACTGGATGAAACCTGCCAGATTTTCGATCTTCGCCGCGATGTTGTTACCCAGCAGTGTGAACGCGGCGACCGCTGCAACCGCTACGAGAGCGGCAGCGACGGCGTACTCCGACAGCTCAAGTCCGGTTTCGTCTTTGAAGAATCTACTCAACATATCTGGTCCTCCGTTGACGTGCTTAACTTGAGCCTGTAACCGCCGTCAGCAACCAAACAGCAATTTGCCGCTGCCGGTTGGCTCAAATGCATCGATCAACTACTGAGCAATCGTTTGCGCGAGCGAGTTGATTTTGGCGCCGATGTTTTCGCCCAAAAGCGTAAAAGCGGCGACGCAAGCCAACGCGATGAGCGCTGCGGCCACTGCGTACTCAGAAAGTTCCAGACCGGTTTCATCACGGAAAAATCTCTTAATCATTTTGTTGCTCCTTTTAGATTCGATTAGGCGTTGTTGCTTGAAGAGCCGGCAAACGTGACGTTAGCCCTGGAGGCAGTAGCACCACAGGACGTTGTCTTGGCTGGAGAAAGTTGAACAGTTGTGGGCGTGCGGCGCCCAAAACCGTTGATTCCACTTAGAACAGCACTGGACAAAGTAAGCAGCAGCAGTAGTACTTCGTTATCCCGGATACCCGCAGTCTGAATGCTGACGAGCATCGCCAGCGCCAGGAACGGGGAAAGGATCAGAAGCATTACAACTGATGCCAGGTTTTTTGTGGTGTTAGCCTTCATTAGGTTTGTCTGCTCGACTAGTGATGCGATGCGTGTTGCCTCGCGACGAACAGGACATTTACAACCGGTGTGCCAGTGGGCCAATCGTGGTTTTGCGCGGGTTCCGAGTGGAGTTTGTAGCCTGTGGTTGACAACTGCGGTTGGACC
>DASZDV010000765.1:0-2621 GCA_035941575.1 Pyrinomonadaceae bacterium | reverse complement strand
TAATCTAAGGTGGGAGTCTGTCATGCTCGACCAGGAAGTTGACGAACAACAGGTTGACGATAAAGGAACCGATCAGCAAGAAGCAGGGCGCATGCTGACTGCCTTGCGCGATCGCGGCTTTGATGGGGACAACCAAAAGCTGGCAATCGCCCTGGGCCGGTCAGCTGAGCAGGTTGAAAACCTAATCAACGGCAGTGAAACAATCGATGACGACGTGGTTATGAAGGCTCGCGGCATCGCTCTTAATCGTGGGATCGAGGTCGGTTAACGTTACGGAGGTTTTTCAGAACTGCCACGAACAAAACAGACAACCCGGAACGCACCGTGGTGGTTTGAAGGTGACACAGAGGTTTGTTCGTCGTGTCACCAGTCGTATGCATACCACACAGGCTCTTACTGTCTGGATTGCGACGCGAATGTCTGTTCATTATGCGTACAGCAAAGTTTCTCGCTAGAGCTTCTTTGCCACGGTTGTGACAGCGCTCGGGGTTCGGAGAAGGAGATGGAATAAATGGCGGCCCGCGCGATGTGGAAGGGCCAATTGAAAGTTGGCGCTACGAAGATACCGGTCAAACTGTATTCGGCAGTACAGGATCAGACTGTGCGCTTTCACATCCTCGATGAGAAGAACAAAGCGCGCGTGAAACAGCACATGATCGATCCCGACTCCGGCGATGAAGTCCCTACCGAAGAGATTCAGAAAGGCTACGAAGTCGAACCAGGAAAATTCGTAATTCTCTCTGAAGAGGATCTGGAGAAACTCGCGCCGCCGCCGTCGCGCGATATTGAGATTGTTGAGTTCGTACCACAGAACGAGATTAGCGAGCAGTGGTACGACCGTCCGTATTACCTCGGGCCCGACGGTGCCGAGAAAGATTACTTCGGGCTCGTCGAAGCATTGAACAACAAGGAGAGTGAAGGCATTGCTCATTGGGTGATGCGCGGTAAGTATTACGCGGGCGGTCTTCGCGCTATTGACGATTACCTGTTTCTGTTTACCCTGCGCGACGCAAACGAAGTCATTCTTGCGGACCAGTTGACAAAACCTTCAGGCGCCGCGCCGACGCAAAAAGAGTTAGCAATGGCGAAGCAGCTCGTCGAAATGTTGCAAGGCGAGTTCAATGCGAAGGACTACAAAGACGAGTATCGCGAACGCGTGAAGGAATTTATCGAACGCAAGGCCAAAGGTCGTGCGCCCACACTACGCGCCGTGAAGACCAAGCGTAAGACCGGAGACCTCGGGAACGTTTTAGAGAAGAGTATCGCTGCACTGAAGAAGGAGAAACGCGCTGCCTAGCACGAGACGCAAAGAACAGGTCTCTGAAGAAGAGAACGCCGGCGCCCGACCATTTTGGTCAGGCACGTTGACGTTTGGCCTCGTGAGTGTACCGGTGAGTTTGTTTCCCGCTACGCGGTCGAATCGCTCGTCGCTTCGCATGCTTGGACCAGACGGACAGCCGTTGGCGCGAAAGTATTACGCAGAAAAGACCGGCAAGGATCTGGATGCGGATGAAGTGGTACGCGGATACGAGATCAAGAAAGAGAAGTTCGTTGTTATCACTGACGAAGAGTTGGAGCGTCTCGAACCGGAGAAGACGCGCGACATTAACCTGACGCAGTTCGTGCCGGCCGATTCAATTCCGCCTCTCTATTTCGAACGCGGTTATTTCCTAACGCCCGCCGCAGGTTCGCAGAAAGCTTACAAGCTACTCGCGGAAACGATGGACAAGAACGATCTCGCGGGCATCGCAACGTTTGTAATGCGCGGCAAAGAATACCTGGTGGCGATCTTCTCGGAGAGAGGAATTCTACGAGCCGAGACGATGCGCTTCGCGGACGAGATTCGCTCGCCGGCAGACGTTGGATTGCCGAAAAAGAAGTCCGCTCCCACCGCGACGGTGCGCAAGTTTGAAAAACTGATTGCGAGCAAGTCGAAGAAACAGTTCTCACCAAGGAAGCTGGCCGACAAACAGACTGACGATCTGTTGAAGTTGGTGAAGAGAAAAGAAAAACAGCGCGGCAATGTGGTGAGAGTTGAAACAGAAGCCGATACTGACAACAAGGTGATCGATCTCGTGGCGGTGCTCAAGAAGAGTCTCGGCGGGAAGAAGTAGTCACGAAGAGGCACAAGAAACACAAGAAGAACTTGCCTGTTTTTTGTCTCTTGTGCTCTTTGCGGCTCTACTTCGAGTCGATGTTCACGGCGATCATCCGCCACCTTCCCTGCTTGAATCGAACCACACTCAACAAACACCGCGTCGCGTGACCTGCGAGGATCGCGATCCAGATGTCGATGGGATCGAGTGTGCTGGTCTGCTTAACGACAAAACAGATGCCAAGCGGCACGACGATCTGCGAGATGATCGAAATGTAGAGCGGACTGCGAGTGTCGCCAGTTCCCTGCAATCCTCCCGTGTAGGTCAAAGCGACCGCGATGAACAGGCCCGACAAACTCAGCACGCGAAGCAGTTGCACGCCGATCTCAACAACGCCCGGTTCGTTCATTCCAAACACTGCGAGGAGTTGTCGCGGAAAAAACAGAAAGAAGAATCCCACAAACATCGCGCCGGCAAAACCGAAACGCGCCGCAACATGGACCGCCGCATCCGCGCGATCCGGAT
>DASZDV010000764.1:0-6909 GCA_035941575.1 Pyrinomonadaceae bacterium | reverse complement strand
GACGATTCGCGTCACCAAGGATGGACGCAGGATTCCAGTGTCGGTAAGCGTCTCGCCGTTGAAGGATGCTGCCGGAGAAGTTATCGGCGCTTCCAAAGTTATCCACGACGTGTCGGAGGTAATCGCTTCTCGCGCGGCATTGATTCGTGAGAAAGAGTTGCTCGCGACGACCCTCGCGAGCATCGGTGATGGTGTCATAGTCACAGACGCACAGAGTCGGGTGACATTCCTGAACGGTGAAGCGGAACGTCTGACAGGATGGACCAGTGAAGAGGCCGCCGGTAGAACACTCTCGGTTGTCTTCCGAATTGTGAATGAACATACGCGCCGAGTAGCGGAGAACCCGGTGGAGAAAGCATTGCGCCTGGGAAATGTTGTAGGTCTTGCAAATCACACCATGCTCTTGCGCGCTGACGGAGCTGAATTCCTCATTGATGATAGCGCCGCTCCCATCCGTGATAAAGATGGCACTGTGTTCGGAGTTGTCCTTGTTTTTCGTGACTCAACCGAACAACGAAAAGCATTCGAGGCTCGCGAACGGTTGGCCGCGATTGTTGAATACTCAGGCGAAGCGATCGCGACCAAAAACCTGGATGGCATCATTCAAACCTGGAACGCGAGCGCTGAAAGACTCTTCGGTTATCACGCTGATGAGATAGTTGGCAAACCAGTCACGATCCTCATTCCACCAGAACGTTTGTGGGAAGAAGAAGAGATTCTTTCCCGGCTGCGTCGAGGGTTGCCGGCAGAGCGCCTTGAAACGCTCAGAGTCGCAAAAGACGGCCGGCAGATTCCGGTCTCGCTTACTGTCTCCCCATTGAAGAATGCGGATGGCGAAGTTGTGGGCGCTTCGAAGTTGATTCAAGACATTTCTGACCGGCAACGAGCAGAGCACCAACGGCAAGAACTACTCGCGCGCGAGCAGTTCCTGCGAAGTCAGGCGGAACAAGCTGGCCGAATAAAGGACGAGTTTCTGGCCACCGTATCTCATGAGTTGCGTACTCCGCTAAACGCCATCCTGGGTTGGGCCACACTGCTAAACAAGGGCAACGTTGACGAATCCGCAGCGACTCGGGGGATGGACGCCATCGAACGCAACGCCAAAGCGCAGGCTCAATTAATTGAAGATCTACTCGATGTCTCACGAATTATTTCGGGCAAGATGCGGCTCGATGTGAAGCCAGTCACTGTGAGTCCGATCGTGGAAGCTGCGGTTGATGCAGTTAAGCCGGCAGCGGATGCTAAGGCGATAAGACTCGACATCACGATCGATCCCGTTGCGAATAAACTGCGTGTTGACCCCGCACGTTTGCAGCAGATCATCTGGAATCTGCTCTCTAACAGCATAAAGTTTACTCCGCCGGGTGGGCTCGTGCAGATCAAGATCCAGCGTACTGCTTCTGCGGCTGAAATCGTGGTAACAGACACAGGAGCAGGAATCAAACGGGAGTTTCTGCCCTTCGTTTTCGATCGTTTCCAACAAGGGGATGCTTCGATGACGAGAAAGCATGGCGGCCTCGGTTTAGGCTTAGCAATTACACGTCATTTGGTTGAAATGCATGGGGGCACAATCGAAGCGGATAGCAAAGGTAAGGGCCAGGGCGCGACATTCACAGTGAAATTACCGATTCGCGCGGTTACAACTCGCACGCCGGCGGACGCTTTCAAAGATTCGCGATATCCGGAATCAACCGTAAGTAAGTCACCGAGTCTAACAGGATTCACGATTCTCGCAGTTGATGATTCGCAAGACACACGCGAATTCATAACTGTAGCGCTCGAAGCGTGTGGAGCGAATGTAATTGCGGCCGCGTCAGCGCGTGAAGCTTTCGATCTGTTTGCGGGATCGAAGCCGGATCTGGTGGTCTGCGATCTCGGTATGCCTGAAGAAGATGGTTTCTCATTCATAAAACGAATTCGTGAGTTACCTGATGTGCAAGGGGGAGCCACTCCCGCCATCGCTCTCACCGGTTATGTCAGAGTCGAAGATCGGATGCGTGCGCTGGAAGCGGGTTACGAGATGTTTGTGCCAAAACCCATTGAGGCAGGCGAACTCTGCACGATCGTTGCCACTCTTGTTGATCGCAACGGAAAAACGTAAATCTCATCCTTCCATTGTCCGTCCAGGGTGTGTTACAAAGCCATCAGCAATTCTTATCAATCGGATAACAAACTTTAGCTATCATTATTCCAGTTTGTGGTCTATAATTCAGATTCTTCTAACCTGGTCATCATAACGAACTCAGAAGTAACGGACCGAACTGAGAGCAGTGAAGGCGAGTCTCTTCCCCAACTCTGCCGCGCTTGTCTTGATTGCACTGGCGATCGGCAGTCTTCTGGTGGGCCAGCAATCTGGCGCGGCCCATTCATACGCACCTCTCTACGATCTCGTAATCACAAATGCGCGGATAGTTGATGGCAGTGGCAATCCATGGTTCCGTGCAGACGTCGGCATCAAAGACGGCCGCATCCTCCGCGTCGGCCGCATTGCTCCCGATAGCGCCGGCAAAGTCATCGACGCGCGCGGACAGATCCTGGCGCCCGGGTTTATCGACGTTCACACTCACGTCGAATCGATCTACAGCCTGCCCGCCGCCGAAAACTTCATTCGCATGGGCGTCACGTCGCTCGTCACCGGCAATTGTGGTACGTCCGCAACCGAAGTAGACCAGTTCCTCGGACGGATTAAAGAGAAGCCACTCGCGGTGAACCTTGCCACGCTGATTGCTCATGGTTCTGTGCGACGAAAGGTGATGGGACTTGGCGATCGTGCTCCGACTCCCGAAGAGCTCAAACAGATGGAAGCCGTGGTGGAGCAGGGAATGAAGGATGGCGCGGTCGGTTTGTCGACCGGTTTGATCTACGTGCCGGGCACTTACGCCAAGACGGATGAGATCGTCGCGCTGGCGAAAGTGACCGCACGCTACGGTGGCTTGTACGCCACCCACATGCGAAATGAAGGCGACAAGGTCGCCGACGCGATTCGCGAGAGCATTCAGATCGGTGAACAGGCGGGACTGCCCGTCGAGATTTCTCATTTCAAGATCAGCAATAAGAAACTGTGGGGCCAAACTCCGATGACAATCGGCCTCGTGCGCGAGGCGCGGGCGCGCGGTCTGATGGTGACGGTCGATCAGTACGCCTACACAGCTAGTTCAACCTCCCTTGATTCCCGATTGCCGGCGTGGCTGCGTGCTGGTGGTCTCGAAGAAGCAAAGAAGCGGCTCGCGGATAAAGCGACGCGCGAGAAAGCTATCGCCGATACCAAGGACGCGTTGAAGCGCAGCGGTTTCAAAGACTACTCGTTCGCTGTTGTCGCGTCCTACTCGCCTGACAAATCGTTCAACGGAAAGTCCATTGCCGCGATCACAAAAGAAGTGCGCAAGAAGTCTGACGTGACGAGTCAGATCGAGCAGATGCTCGAGATGTACGAAGCGGGCGGCGCCGGAATGATCTATCACGGCATGGACGAGGGCGACGTGAAACGGATCATGCAGGAGCCATTCACGATGATCGCGTCCGACAGCGGCGTAAGGCAGTTGGACGAGAGCGTGCCGCACCCACGCGGTTACGGCAACAACGCGCGCGTGCTCGGACGTTACGTTCGCGAGTTGAAATTGATCACGCTCGAAGACGCCATTCGCAAAATGACTTCTCTTCCTGCTCAGACTTTTGGTTTTCGCGATCGCGGTTTGATTCGCGAGGGTTTCGCTGCCGATCTCGTGATCTTTGACGAGAAGACGATCATGGACCAGGCAACGTTTGAAAAGCCACACCAGTTTCCCGTTGGCATCAGCTACGTAATCGTGAACGGCCAGGAGGTGCTGGCCAATGGACAAATGACCGAAGTGCGACCGGGTGCTGCACTGCGCGGACCCGGTTACGCAGCTAACACGACCACTTTGCTGGGACCGCACGCGTCTCGCCTGCCCGCTCTCGCTGGACGACTGCCGCGGGAGACTGCAAGCGAGACGCCCGCGGTCCCAGGTAAAGCGCGCCCTACGACTTTGAGGAGGCTCCTATGACTAACTCTAAAACTAATCGCCGATTTTTTACTTGCGTTGCACTCCTCTTTCTGCTCCCCGTGCTGACGTTCTCGCAGACAGTGACGGGAACATTGCAAGGCACGGTGAGCGATGCCAAAGGCGCGGTAGTTCCTGGCGCTGAGGTCGTCATACGCAACATGGAGACGGGACAAGAGCGCAATGTTAAAACGAATAGCGAAGGACTATTCGTCGCCCCGTTTCTTCCGTTGGGCCGTTACACGGTGACGGCGTCTGCTGGTGGCTTCAGCAAAGTCGCCCAGGAGAACGTTGAGATCACTTTGAACCAGACGCGTGTCGTCACGTTCACGTTGAACCCCAGCGTCGTCACTGAAGCGGTTGTCGTGACCGCGGATGCTGCTCCAATTAACACGACAAATGCTGAGATCAAGGGCTCGCTGAACGCACAGGAGATTACCGAGAAGCCGACGTTCAACCAGGGAAGTTTTCTTTCGCTCGCTGAAACGTTTACCGGGTTTCAGGAGAACCCTACGTCGGGCCAGAACAATCCGACCGCGTCTTCAGGATCCTCAATCAACTTCAACGGCACCGGCACGCGCGGCGCAACGTTTCAGATCAACGGCGTGAATAACGACGACTCTTCCGAGAACCAGAACCGGCAGGGAGCATCGTTGGCAACAATCAAAGAGTTTCAGGTCATCACTAACAACTTCAGCGCTGAGTTTGGCCGCGGTTACGGCGCAGTCGTACTTGTGCAGACAAAGTCCGGCACAAACAGTGTGCACGGCGACGTTTACTGGTATCACAACGACAGCGCGCTGAATGCTGCGAACAACGTGTTCGCACCGGGTTCTAAGAAACCTGTCGCACGGCGCAATCAGTTTGGTTTCACGTCAGGATTTCCGGTGATTGAGAACCGCCTGTTTACTTTCATAAGCCTCGACCACACAGAGAACACCGGCGCCAACAACTACAACCGCGACGTCTTCACAATGGCCGAACGCGATCCGGCCAACTGGTTCAAGCAAACTCCGGCGAACGATACTCCTGCAAACCGCGCTTTCGTCAAGAACGTAATCGATCGGTTCGCTAACGTAGTGCCCAATGATCCTGCTTCCGGTCCGAGAGTGTTTCGCGGACAGCAGGCCTTTGACTTTCCGGCGCGTGATTATTCCGGCCGTCTGGATTGGACCCCACGCTCAAACGACAACGTCTTTGCGCGCTGGCAGTACACAAGACAGAAATTTAATGCGGACGACATCATCATCGGCGAACGCGCGAACCAAAACCACAAACAGCAAAATTTCGGTTTGAACTGGATTCATTTGTTTTCCGCGCGCGCTATCGGTGAGTTCCGATATGGCCTCGGATTGAGAACGACACTCGTTAACATTGCCGCCGGCAACGACACGCCGATCATTCGTTTCTTCAACCCAAGTCCTGTCACGAATGCGTCGACTATCGGCAACGCGGGCAATTTCCCGATTCAGCGCTATCAGACCGACAACCAGTTCGTCTACAACTTCACTACCGATTTCAGCACGCATAATGTCCATGTCGGTACGGATATTCGCCGCCAGCGACTCGACGATCTGGCCGATAATTTTTCACGCGGCTTCTACAACAGCACCGTAGCAACGTGTAACGGCATCAACTACGTAAACGGCTTCAATCAGTTCATCAACGGCTGTACGCCGAATTATCAGAAGGGCTATGGTCCATTCTTCCTCGAGAACCGGATCAACGAGGCAAACTTCTACGGCGAGGACAACTGGAGGGTACGTACAAATCTGACGCTCAATCTCGGCCTGCGTTATGAATATGTCTCAGCGCCAAAAGAAGCTGCCAATCGCATCATCTACGGTTTCAGCGCTGACAAAGACAACTGGGAACCACGATTCGGCTTTGCGTACAGTCCCAATTTCAGAAGTGGCTTCATGAATCGTCTGCTCGGTAACGTTGGTGATTCATCTATACGCGGCGGGTACGGCATCTATCACGGACGCCTCTTCCAATCTGTCTTCTCGCAAGGCGGCGCGACGGTGAGATTCAATCCACCAAATGCATTTTTCTACAACCAGACAGGTCTTGCGACCTCGGTCTTCAATCCAGTGAATCTCGCAGACCCGACGAACGGCTTCGTGTTCGTGCCCGGACCGCAGACCGCACGTCACACGCTCACTCTGATCGATCCCGGATTGGGAATGCCCTACACACAACAGTGGAACCTGTCGTTTGAACGCCAAATGCCTTTTGCCTCGGCGCTTCGTGTGAGCTACACGGGCAACCATGGCGTAGGTCTGTTGAGATATGCGCTCGAAAATCTTCCGCTCCACGATCCCGTTAACGGCGTGCTTGTTGCAAACCATCCAAACAATCCGGCAAACCTGCGCGGCAAAGTCATCAGGCTGGCGGCTGATTTCCGATGCGCCGGCACTGCCGGTACGACGGCAATTCCTTTCACCGCAGAGTGTCCAGTCGTAGTGCCGATCGGCGAGTTTGAATATAGCTTCCGCGTTCCGCGTACTAATGAAAGAAGACCGGACGGACGGTATGGCACTAACCTCGCGGTCTCGAATGCAGCGTGGAGTTACTACCACGGGCTGCAAGTCGAATGGACCAAGCGTCTCAGCCGCAACCTGAACTTCTTCGCGGGCTACACCTGGAGCAAAGCCATCGATACCACTTCGGAAGCAACGTTTGTCGGCACCGGCGACAGCAATCAAAACGGCAACTCCGCGCGCGACGCGCGAGCACTGTCTCGCTTCCACACGCCGCATCGGTTCACGACGTATGGTACTTACCGGCTGCCTTTCTTTGCCGGCGACAAGGGCTGGTTGGGCCAGGCATTTGGTGGTTGGCAGTTCTCGGCCGTGATGAAGTTGGCGAAGGGCACGCCGTTCAC
>DASZDV010000763.1:0-6628 GCA_035941575.1 Pyrinomonadaceae bacterium | reverse complement strand
CTAAGACGCGAACAGGTTGACGCGCTGAAGGTGAGAGCAGGCACCGGCGGCGTGCTGCAACAAGTGTCAGTACAGGTTGGCCAACAGGTCACACCCGGACTGAACATCGCGCGCGTTGCTGACCCTGCTTCGTTGAAAGCCGTGCTGAGAATTGCCGAGACGACGATCAAAGACGTTCGCATCGGCCAGACAGTGCTCGTCGATACACGTAATGGCATTATCCAGGGAACCGTCTCTCGCATCGACCCCGCGGCACGCGAGGGCACGTTTGAGGTGGACGCGTCGCTGATCGGACCATTACCACCGAGCGCGAGACCTGATCTCAGCGTTGACGGAACGATTGAGCTCGAGCGGCTGAAAGACGTCCTTAAGGTCGGTAGGCCCGCTTTTGGTCAGGCAAACCAGACCATCGGCATGTTTGTGTTGACACCTGACGGCAGTGAGGCTGTACGTACAAGCGTTAAACTCGGCCGCAACTCAGTCAGCACCGTCGAAGTACTCGAAGGACTGCGCGAAGGCGACCAGGTGATCATCTCCGACACCACAGCGCAGGACAGTTACAACCGGATTCGCCTCCGCTGACGGCTGTCATAGAAACCCGTTGTGCGGTGTTCAGTTTATAAGATCGTTGTACATAACCAATTAAGGAGCGAATGATGAGTTCGAACGGGCCCCTAATTCACCTCGCCGACGTCAAGAAAGTGTTTGAGACAGACGAGGTTGAGACCCATGCGCTTACGGGTATTCATCTCGACATCAAGCAAGGTGAATACGTTTCCATCGCAGGCCCTTCCGGCTGCGGCAAATCTACACTTCTTTCGATCCTGGGCCTGCTGGACACGCCGACCGCCGGCGAGTACGTCCTCAACGGGCACCCGGTCGAAAACCTTTCTCTCTCCGAGCGGGCGCGCATTCGCAACCGCGAGGTGGGATTTATCTTTCAGAGTTTTAACCTGATCGGCGATCTCACTGTTTACGAGAACGTCGAACTGCCCTTGACGTATCGCGGCATGAGCTCGGGCGATAGAAAGAAACGCACGACCGACGCTCTCGAGCGCGTCGGCATGGCTCATCGTGCCAAGCACCTGCCGAGTCAGCTTTCCGGCGGTCAACAGCAACGCGTCGCCGTGGCACGCGCAGTCGGCGGTGCTCCGAGCATCCTGCTCGCAGACGAGCCTACCGGAAACCTCGACTCAACGAACGGTGAAGCGGTCATGGAACTGTTGCGCGAACTGCATCGCGGCGGCGCCACGATTTGTATGGTGACGCACGATCCCCGTTACGCACAGCACGCCGATCGTATTGTCCATCTCTTCGACGGACAGATCGTGGAAGAGGAACAAGGCGCCGAGCGTCGCGAGATCATGGAACGCGAGCTGAAAGAGAGCGGATTCGGAGCGATTTCATGATTAGTCTGCGGGGCGTCGAAAAGGCCTTCCCCCATGGTCCGACGAAGACCTACGTGCTGCGCCGGATCAGTCTCGACATCAAGCCGGGTGAGTTTGTTTCGATCATGGGTCCCTCGGGAGCAGGGAAGTCTACGCTGCTTCACATCCTGGGAATGCACGATCACTCGTGGACCGGCGAGTATTACTTTGACGACACTCCGGTCCACCAGCTCGACGCGAAGAAGCGCGCTGCACTGCGCAATCGAAACATTGGCTTCGTCTTTCAGAGTTATCACTTGTTGGACGATCAAACCGTGTTCGAGAACCTCGAGCTGCCGCTTTCTTATCGCGACGTAAGCAAGAAGGACCGGCAATCGATCGTTTGCGACACACTCGATCGGTTCCAAATGGTCGGAAAGAAAGATCTGTTTCCGACGCAGCTTTCCGGTGGTCAACAACAACTCGTCGGGATCGCGCGCGCGGTCGTAGCGAATCCGCGAGTGATACTGGCTGACGAGCCGACCGGAAATCTGCACTCGGCGCAGGGCAAAGAGATCATGGACATGTTCAAGCGCCTGAATGATGAGGGCACCACGATCGTCCAGGTGACGCACTCGGAAGTGAATGCCGGTTACGGCCACAGGATTGTGCGGCTTGAAGATGGCTGGATTGTTCCTGACCAAGCAGACACGGCTTTTGGTTAAAAGTTTCTCCCTGTAGTTGCTCTGAATAGTTAGCAGCGAGCGAACATCGCGAAATGAGCGGTGTACGTTGACGTCACTCGTGTGCCTGCGTGGCCCACAACTCGTAATGGAGGAACCATGGATAACTTCCTCAATGACATCCGTTACGCAATTCGCAACCTCATCAAACGTCCCTCGTTCACGATCGTCGCGACAATTACGCTCGCCCTCGGCATAGGCGCCAACAGCGCGATCTTCAGCTCCGTCTACTCGCTATTGCTCAAACCCTTTCCGTTCCCCGAACTCGATCGTGTGGTGGCGATCTGGGACAAGGATCCGAGCCACGGCTATACGCATAACGAAGTGGCGATGGCCAACTATCTCGATTGGAAAGCCCAGAGTCAGTCGTTCGAACAGCTCGCTCTTTACAATTGGTGGAGTACAAACCTGACGGGCATCGATCCTCCGGAACGGCTTCAGGGTTTTCTCCTCACCGCAAACTTCCTCGACGTCACACGCATTAAACCCATCATGGGCCGCAACTTTACGGAAGACGAGACCCAGCCCGGCAAAGACCGCGTCGTCATCATCACGCACCGTTTATGGCAACGCCGTTTCGGTGGCGATCCAAACATTCTCAACAAGAACATCACTCTGAATAGCGTGTCGTACACCATCGTGGGTGTAATGCCGGAAGGCTTCGACTTTCCAAACGCGGCTGACCTCTACGCGCCATTCGCGCCCCCGTCCGAGCTGGCCCAGAATCGCCGCTTCCACTCTTTCTATGTTATCGGACGTTTGAAACCCGGCGTGTCGATCCAGAGCGCGCAAGCGGACATTAACAACATCACCGCGCGTCTCGAACAGCAGTATCCGGAAACGAATACCGGACTCGGCGCGACAGTCTATCCAATCGTCGCCGACGCGGTGCGCAAGTACGACACGGGCGTGTGGGTGGGAATGGGCGCCGTCGCTTTTGTTCTACTGATTGCTTGCGCCAACGTCGCGAACCTAATGCTCGCGCGCGCAAGCGGACGGCAAAGAGAGATCGCATTGCGCGCGGCTTTAGGCGCGAGTCGCTGGCGCATTATTCGGCAACTGCTGACTGAAAGCGTGATCGTGGCGCTTCTCGGTGGCGCGCTGGGAGTTCTCGTTGCAGTCTGGGGTATCGATGCTTTGCGCGCTGCAAATCCTGGCGACGCAGCAAAGTTTGCTCCCGGATGGAATCAGCTCGGAATTAACCTTCCGGTCCTCGCTTTTACACTCGGCCTATCAGTTCTCAGCGGACTGGTGTTTGGTCTTGCACCAGCCTTGCAAGTCTCGAAACCCAACCTCAACGAATCGTTGAAAGAAGGCAGTCGCCAATCTTCGGGCCGTTCACATCGCTTACGAAGTTCACTCGTTGTATTTGAAATTGCACTCTCGTTGGTTCTGCTGGTCGGCGCAGGCCTTTTCTTTCGCAGCTTCCTCACGTTGTTCAAGACCGATCCCGGTTTCAATCCGGAGAACATGTTGACGATGAACCTCATCCTGCCACGGGCGAAGTACAAGGACGAACCGCAAACTGCGGCGTTTTATACGGACCTGGTCCAACGCGTCAAAGCGAAACCAGGTGTCGAATCGGCGGCGGCAGTGAACTATCTCCCGCTCGGCGGATCGAACTCATCCGATTCCTATTTGGTTGAAGGTGAAGCGGAGCCTCGACCCGGTGACGAGAACATCGGCCGGTACCGAGTTTGTACGCCGGGTTACTTCAACACGATGCGTATTCCGATCCTCAAAGGGCGAGCATTTACGGATCAGGACAAACCCGGAGCGCCGCCCGTCGTGATCGTGAACGAGACACTCGCGCGAAAGCATTGGCCTGGTCAGGACGCAATCGGCAAACGCATACGGTTTGAAGGTCCAATCGATAAAGCACCGTGGATGGAGATCGTCGGCGTCATCAAGGACGTCAAGCACGAGCTGACCGTCGAGGTTAAGCCCGAATACTACTTGCCTCACGCGCAAGACTCATGGCGGTCCATGGTGCTCGTTGCAAGAACGAACGCCGATCCGGCGTCATTCGCTGGCTCGATCAGACAAGATGTGTGGGCCATCGACAAAGACCAACCGGTGTTTGACGTGCGCACGATGCAGGAAGTGCGTTCGATCTCGGTAGGGCTGCAAACATTCTCGTCGCAGATGATTGGAGTTTTTGCGGGCGTGGCCCTCTTGCTCGCGTCAGTAGGGATTTACGGCGTGATGGCTTTCGTGGTGGCGCAACGCACGCAGGAGATCGGGATACGGATGGCGCTTGGGGCGCAGGCAACGGATGTGTTGAAGCTGGTTGTGAAAAACGGAATGAGGTTGGCAGTTATCGGATTGCTGATCGGGTTAGTTGCGGCATTCGGAGTCACGCGTTTTCTCGCGACGCTGCTGGTCGGAGTGCAACCGACCGACGTGCTTACTTTCAGCGTGATGTCGGTTTGTTTGTTAGCGGCGGCATTTCTCGCTTGTTATCTGCCGGCACGCCGCGCAACGAAGATCGATCCGTTGGAAGCACTACGGTACGAATAGTTTTGGAGGGTGGAAGTGAATTCATTGTGGCGAGACATTCGTTACGGCGCTCGGATATTGATAAGAAAGCCAACATTCACGATTGTCGCCGTGCTCACATTGGCGCTCGGCATTGCGTCTACCACTGCAACCTTCACCGTCGTCGATGCGGTCCTGTTACGCAAATTGCCCGTTACTGATCCGGATCGCGTAGTTGTAATTCACAATCAACTTCCAAAGATAAACCTGCCGCGCACGGAAGTTTCTGCACTACAGTTTCTCGATTACTCCCGGCAGACTGATGCGTTTGAATCAACCGCAGCGTTCGCGACGCGAAATTTCAATCTCACGGGCGTGAGCGTCCCCGAACGTTTGCAAGCGGGTAGAGTTACGGCGACGTTTTTTCCGACCCTGGGAATACATCCGGTCGTGGGCCGCTTCTTCACCGCAGACGAAGACACGTTTGGTAACGAGCGTGTCGCCGTTTTGAGCACTGCGCTATGGAAACGAGTGCATGCGTCGAACCCTTCCGCGATCGAGGGCTCGCTTGAGCTCAACGCGGACAGGTACAGGATTATCGGTGTTGCGCCGGAGGAGATCGAAGAGATCTATCCAAATGTTGATCTTTGGATTCCGATGGCCTTCTCGCCAAGGGAACTCTCTGAAGAACGCCGCCTTAGTCTGGCTTACACAATGCTTGCTCGTTTGAAACCGGGAGCGAGCATCCAGCAGGCGCAGACAAGCATGACGGCCGTCGCGCGAAATACTCCGCGAGATGATCCTGACAGCTTCAACATCGAAGTTCGTTCGCTGACAGATGAATACGTGAGCGACGTGCGGCGGCCACTATTTGTGTTGTTGTGTGCTGTGGTTGCGGTGCTGTTGATTTCGTGCGCGAACGTTGCAAATCTCCTGTTGGCAAGAGCGACTGCGCGTGGTCACGAGATGGCTGTGCGTGCGGCTTTGGGCGCCGGCCGAAGTCGCATTGTTCGACAGCTCCTGACCGAGAGTTTGCTCATCGCTTTCATTGGCGGCGTATGTGGCGTGCTGTTCGCTTTCTGGGGAACCAGGGCTTTACTCGCGCTTGCTCCAACCAATCTGCCGCGCCTTACCGGAGTTCAACTTGATCTTAAGATTCTCCTGCTCAGCATCGCAGTGTCGCTTGTTTGCGGTGTGATCTTCGGCCTGGCGCCCGCGCTGACTGCATCGAAGATAAATCTCGTTAGTTCCCTCAAAGAATCAGAACGCACAGATTCAGCCGGTGCGACTCGACAATGGTTACGAAGAGCCTTTGTAGTGAGTGAGGTCGCAGTAGCTCTGGTGCTGCTGGTTTCCGCGGGACTGCTCGTGCGAAGTTTTTCAAAGGTGCTCGACGTGCAACCCGGCTTCGATCCTCACAATGTCGTGACGCTGCGTCTTTCGCTTCCCACTACCCAGTACAACAGCGCAACCAAGGTTGCGACCTTTTATGACAGCGTGCTGTCGCGCGTGTCTGGTTTGCCGGGAGTAGTACATGCCGGCGCCGCATTTCAGACACCGTTTACGCCGGGTGCTGACAACTCGATATTCTTCATACGTGATCGGCAAGCCGCCCCCGGCGATCCGCGGCCGCACGCCGACTATGCCTACGTCTCAGCCAATTACTTCAAGTCGATCGGTCTCCCGATTCTCAAAGGTCGTGACTTCGAACCATCGGACATGCGCGCCGGTAATTTCTTCGGTACCAATTCCGTCGCGATCGTCGATGAGGAACTGGCCAAACGTTACTGGCCCAATGGCGACGCGCTCGGTGGCGGGATCAGTTGGAGCCCTGAAGGTCCGTGGGCCACTGTAGTCGGGATCTCCGCGACCGCGCAATTGAAGGATCTGACTGAGAAATCAAAAGGTACCTTCTATTTGCCCTCGTATTTTCCGAGTTCGACTCTCGTCGTGCGAACCTCAGGAGATCCTCTTTCGCTCGTGCCCGCCATACGCGAACAGGTTCTTGCTGTAGACCCGAATCAACCAACCTACGATGTG
>DASZDV010000762.1:0-17050 GCA_035941575.1 Pyrinomonadaceae bacterium | reverse complement strand
CCGAGTATTACTGGCTTGATCGCTGGTACAACGTCTTTCGATTCAGCGACGCAGAACGGAGGTTGAAGAACTTCTACTGCAACATAAATCAGCCGCCGGCTTTTGACGGGCGCGTATTGAGTTATGTCGATCTGGATATCGATGTATTGGTCGCGCCTGACCTCACTTACAAGATTCTCGACCTGGAAGACTTTGAAGAGAATGCCGCGCGCTATAGTTATCCGGATGACGTTCAGACAAACGCGCGTCTGGCTCTCAAAGAACTGACTGATCTAATTGAAGCGCGCGCGTTTCCCTTCAACGAATAGATATGGCCTCAAAACAACAACCGAAACAGACTAAGTCCAGACTCGAAACACTTCGCGAGCGAAGCGTAAAGGCTGAAGAGGGTGGCGGCACCGCTCGCGTTGAAAAACAACACGAAGCCGGAAAGCTGACCGCGCGTGAGCGAATCGAGTTCCTCCTTGATGAGGGCTCGTTTGAAGAGTTTGACAAGCTGGTGGTCCATCGTTCCAAAGACTTCGGATTGGACAAGCAGCTTTATCCCGGAGACGGCGTTATCACCGGGCACGGTTTGATCGATGGTCGGAACGTTTTTGTCTTTGCGCAGGACTTCACAGTCTTTGGCGGTTCCCTTTCTGAGACTCACGCCGAAAAGATCTGCAAGGTAATGGACCTGGCTATGAAGGTTGGAGCTCCGATCATCGGATTGAACGACTCAGGTGGCGCGCGGATTCAGGAAGGCGTTGTCAGTCTCGGTGGCTATGCAGATATTTTTCTGCGCAACACACTCGCGAGCGGAGTCGTGCCTCAGATTAGCTGCATCATGGGACCTTGTGCGGGTGGCGCGGTCTACAGTCCGGCGATCACTGATTTCAACATCATGGTGAAAGACACGTCTTACATGTTCATCACTGGACCAGACGTGATCAAGACCGTTACTCATGAAGAAGTGACGAAAGAAGCGCTCGGCGGGGCGCTCACTCACAACAGCGTGTCCGGCGTGGCCCACTTTGCGGCGGACTCAGATGAACATGCACTGCAAATCGTGCGCGAGTTGTTGTCGTTCGTTCCGTCAAACAACATGGAGGATCCGCCTTCAGTCGCGGCCACGGATCCGATTGATCGCGTCGAGCCGAAGTTGAATGACATCGTTCCCGAAGCGTCGAATCAGCCCTACGACATTCGCGAAGTGATCAATCACGTCGTCGATGATGGTTACTTCTTTGAAGTGCAAGAACTGTTTGCGCCAAACATCTGTGTCGGCTTCGCGCGTCTTGGTGGCCGCGCCGTAGGCATTGTCGCGAACCAGCCGGCGTTTCTTGCCGGCGTGCTGGACATCGCGGCTTCCGTTAAAGGAGCGCGTTTCGTGCGCTTCTGCGACTGTTTCAATATTCCTCTCGTCACCTTTGAAGATGTGCCCGGTTTCCTGCCCGGCGTTTCGCAGGAACACGGCGGCATCATCACGCACGGCGCGAAACTGCTGTATGCGTTTGCAGAGGCCACCGTTCCCAAGGTCACCGTCATCACGCGAAAAGCGTATGGCGGCGCCTACTGCGTCATGGCCTCAAAACACATTCGAACAGACGTCAACTTTGCGTGGCCGTCTGCTGAGATTGCCGTGATGGGAGCTGAAGGCGCGGTGGGGATTCTTTACCGGCGCGAGCTGACCGAAGCGAAGGACGAAGATGCCGCCCGCATGTCCAGAATTACTGAGTTTGAAGAGAAGTTTGCAAATCCTTACGTCGCAGCCGAGCGCGGGTTTGTTGATGAAGTAATTGAGCCGGCTCAAACACGGCCGAAACTAATTCGCGCGTTGTCATTACTGGAAACGAAACGCGACTCGAATCCTCCGCGCAAGCACGGAAACATTCCGCTTTAATCTTTAGTCACGTTCCGTCGGTTCGAACGAGATCAAACGCGCAACCGGATCGAAAGTGATCTTGAATGGGAACAGCGCTCCCCGTCCGAGAATGATCGGCGTGCCTGGCGCGACTCCAGTCAAAACCTCCGTTGGAACTTTGTTGAGCACCAACGTTCCGATGCTCACTGTCTGCGGTTCCACTCTTCTGTACTGAACGCGCCCCCCGCCCAGGTCGCTCCGGTTTTCAGCCTCGCGATGGTTGCGACCCGCAAGCGAGCGCGCTTCATTAACCGCGAAGCCTAAACTCGAGCCCGTATCAATCAACGCAAGCCGTCCATCACTGAGCCTGACGAACGGGCGATCATTACCTGCTTCGCGAACCCAACGCACTACTCCTCCGTCGCGCGGCGGCTGGTTTAGACGCAAGCCCTGGGAATTCGCGTTGAAGACTCGCAACTCGCGTTGCGGAATATCAACTGAATAGCCGTAGGGTCGGAAGACGTCAGTTGGATCGAGTATGCCGTCGATTTCAGCAGGAAGGTTGGCGACAACCGCGGCGATGGCTGTTGTTGAAATACGATTGTCTGGTCTGCCGAGGGCCAGTCCCGAAAGTCTTGCTTCCTCGTTAGAGGCGATTGGCGAAGTACTCAAACCGCCGACAAGCGGCCGCCGTGATCTATTGACCTGCAAACGCGCTTGCTGAACAACGTTGCGGCTGATTAGCGAAACACCCGCCCCGGTGTCGATGGCGAATACGAATGGGCCCGCGCCATTTATCCAGCCTGTCGCTAACAGGCCCCTGTCGCGCTCGTCGCGTAGCTTTATCGGCGCCACGGACTGAACGGATTCGGGCATGAAAAACTGAGGCCGCACACGTTGATGGGCGATTCCTGTGATAGGAACCGCCCATGCAACGATTGCAACACTCAGAGTAGTTAGAGCGACAGCAAGTTTAGCTTTCCTCACGACCTCGGAACTCCAAATGATCTATTAGTAGTTCCGGTTTCTGTTGCGCAGCTTGTAGGTCCACAACGCTGAGCCGCCGGCGCCTGAAAGCGCACCGATAGCCGCGCCCTTCTTACCACCAATCAACCCACCGATCGCTGCGCCTGCGCCTGTGCCCATCGCTACCGTCAGTTTATCGCGGTGCTTATCCCAGAAACTTCGTTTGCGCGGCTGATAATCGTAGTAGACGCGCTGCGAAGACGCTCTCGCACCGCTGTTGCGGTAAACCACGCGAGTCGGCGCTCGTCTTACCACAGTCGTAGTCGAAGCTCCGACCGTTCTGTTTTCCGACTGGGTTGCCGCTGCAAAACCATCGGCAAAACCCGTCTTATAGGCTGTCTGCTCACCGGCGCTATTAAACTGCGCCGGAACCAACTCATCGGCCTGCTGTTGCGTAGCAGCGGTGGTCCTGGCTGTATCGGCCGCCACGGTCGTCTCAGCCGTTGCCGGCTGACTCTTGTGCATTACCAACGCGCCGACCGAACCACCGATGAGGGCGGCGATCAGAGCAACTGGAAGTAGTTTGTTAGTCAAAATCATCGCTCTGCTTCTCCTTGCAAAAATATCCAAGTGCTACAAGCACGCAGGGGATGCTGCAAGAGCCATACCCATTTGTCGGGGATGAGTAGTTCGGGACGGGAATTGGAGTAATTGTAGCAGTTAGGCCGCAAAAAAAGGGCTTCGCAAGGAATTCACAAGCGAAGCCCAACACATCTGTAGTTCCGCGAATTGGACGTCTGTACCCGATATCGAACTGTTGTATTCGATATGGGCAGCTACTTCTACGCGGCCCGTGAAACGGGCTTGTCCTTCAATAGTTCCAGAGCCTTCTTAAGTTGAAGATCTTCAGTCGCAGGTCGGGCCGCAGGGGCAGGCGCGGTCTCGCGCTTCTCTTTGTCTTGCCCCGCTTCCGGTTTCGCGACTGCGTCGTCATCATTGCCGGTCAGGTCATCCGGATCGACAGCTTCTGCCGATTCCTGACCTTTAACTTCGACAGAAGGCGCGACACCCGAATGTGCTCGATCTTCGCCGAGGAAGGTCTTGCCACTCGCGTTCGCCCATTTAACTGTCGTCAACAACAGACCATCACCGCCGCGCAACTGGAAGAGCTGTTGTTCAGTACCCGCGCCAAAACTCTTCTCGCCCACGACCTGACCACGATTTCGTTCAATCAACGACGACGCGACAACTTCCGCCGCGCCAGCCGTGCCCTGGTTGATCAACGCTACCACCGGACCTGAAAAGACCGTTTCCTTGGGATCGGCGTTGAAAGTCTTCAGCGCCTTCCCTTCACGACCGACGGTTTGTGCGAGAACGCCCTCTTTGATGAACAGGCTCGCAACTGCCGCCGCTTCCGGCAATGAGCCGCCAGCCGTGTCGCGCAGGTCGATTACGACTTTCTGCGCACCCTGTTTCATCAGGTCCTGCAAACGACCACGAGCTTCGGCCGCATCGCCGTCACCAAAACTGTTGATGCGAAGGACGCCGACTCGTCCGGCTTCCATTCGTGCTTCGGCCGCAGAAGCGCGCGACGAGCCGCGCTTTACGCTAACGGTCAACGGGCTGGAATTTGCGCGCAGCACGCGAAGTTTAACTTCAGTGCCTGCCGGCCCGTTCAGCAACTGTTTTGCGTCATACAGCGAGATATCGCGCGTCGCTTTGTTATCGATGTACTCGATGATATCGCCCGCATTGATGCCTGCCACGTCTGCCGGTGAACCCTTCATCGGCGCGATGACGTAGAGATACGACGCGACTTGCGACAACTCAGCGCCGATGCCGGCCTGGCTCTCCTTGTTTCCAGCGTTGAATTCGCGGACCTGCTCCGGCGTGAGATAAGTTGAATAAGGATCGAGGCCATAGGCTAGCCCGCGCAGCGCGCCGGCTCGAACTTTATCCATGTTAGGCTCATCTACGTAATCGTTCTGAATGTGCGTCAACACACTTTCAAAAATCCGCAGTTGTGCGTTTGGATCGTTAGCGGGTTGCTGTGCGCGCGTCGAAATCCAGCCACCGACAACCGTGTATAACGTCAATGTTGCTGACAGCAGAATCAGAATGAACTTGGTACGAAATGACATTTAACTACCTCTTTCATTACGTTTAGAGCCGGGAATATCATACAGGCAGCATGAACGCTCATCAAGCACTCTTAAATCCTGTAGGACCGATCCTCGCATTGGATCTCGGGGATAAACTGGTCGGAGCCGCTGTGTCTGATGACATACTCGTCACAATCAAAAGACTCCCACCGCTTAAGCGCTCGAATTGGAAAAGACTGCTTCAGGATGTCGTGACTTTGATCCGGCGCTATGACGCGCAAACCGTGGTAATTGGTTTGCCGTTGAGGCTGGACGGAACCGCCGGCGAGGCCGCCGAAAAAGCTCGACAGGTGGCCCGCAATCTCGCGCGTTCGATTGAATTACCGGTCTATCTTCAGGATGAGCGCTTGACTTCTTTCGAGGCGATGGCGAATTTAAAGACAGAGGGACACACGCCAGTCGAGATCCCCGGCCTGATAGACGGCGAAGCGGCAGCAATTATCCTGCGGGACTTTATCCAAACAGACCAGGAAAGAATTGTGGTAACCCCTGATTCACAATGAAAAGACTAATCATCCTTGTCCTGGCCATCATCCTATTGGCTGGGGCGGCTTCCGGAGCGTGGGTCTACTCCGATTTACACAGAGCCATAAGTCACACGAAGAGCGGCCAGTACATTGAAATTCCGAAGGGCTCTTCCCCGTCGTTGATCGTCAAGAAGTTGGCGGCGGAGGGCGTCATCAAACACGAGTGGCCGCTCAAGCTTTATCTCAAGAGCACTGGAAAAGGCTCGACGCTGAAAGCCGGCGAATACGACTTTCCGTCACCGATTTCACCATTGAGCGTATTGGCGAAGCTTCAACAAGGCGAACGACGTCTGAACCGCATTACGATCATTGAAGGCTGGACTCGTTGGGACATCGCACGCGCAATGGTCCAGGTTCCGGAGCTCCATCTCGAAAGCGAAGCTCAAGCTTTAGTTTTAATGGATAACGTGAGCCTCATTCGCGATCTCGATCCGGCAGCCACGAACCTCGAAGGCTATCTCTTCCCCGACACCTACGAGTTCTCACCTGAAACAACTCCCGCAGAGTTAATTGAGATGATGGTGAAGCGTTTCCGCAACATCTGGAAACCTGATTGGACCGACAAGGCGCGGAGTCTGAGGATGTCGCCGCGTCAGATCGTCACGACGGCTTCGATCATCGAGACGGAAGCGAAACTCGCGGAGGAGCGACCGCTCGTTGCATCAGTGATCTACAACCGGCTGCAAAAAAATATTCCTCTCGCCGTTGATTCGAGCGTGATCTACGCATCGAAGCTGGAGGGAAGGTGGCGGAACGATGGAAAGGTTTATCGCAGCGACATCGAACGCCGTTCACCTTACAACACGCGAATTTACTCGGGACTGCCGCCTGGACCAGTCGCGTCGCCGGGTGAGAGTTCACTGAAAGCCGCACTAAATCCCGCGGCTTCTGACTTTCTTTATTACGTTCGCAATCCAGATCGTGACGATGGCGCGCACAACTTTTACAACAACGCCAGTGACTTCGAAACAGGCGTGCAGGCGTTGCGACAGTGGGAACGCGACCGCGATGTCGAAGAAGCGAACCGAAAGTGATACTATTCGGTATGTCCCCTGAAACATTTAACGGACGGTCAAGTGGGGTGCAAATATGTTGCGGATAATCATTGGTCTCGCGTTGTTGTTGAGCTGCTCTCTTCCCGTATTGGCACAGGCAGCCAAAGGCGTCGACAAACAAAGTGAACGCGTGCGCGATGGCGGTTCAGATCGCACTCCCGCAAACAACGGAAACAAGACCGACGTCGGCGCAGGACGTGGTTTCGATTTTGGTAGCGGTCGTACGCCCGAGACTCCTCCCTTGCCCAATCCTTACCGGCTCACGGGCCGGCGCGATGTCATCATTAAAGCCGTGCAGGACCTAATGCGCGATCGCAAGTTGGTAGTCGATGAAGCCGCATCGAAGTTCTCAGACGGAATTATCGTCAGCCAACCGTTTACGTTTACAAAGGGAGCCGTCATATCGCAGGCAGAGGTGAGCCGTTACGCTGACATTCCTGTTTCAACTGCACGAGGATGGACGCGCGGCCGTTACACCCTGACTGTTGAAGTGCAACCGATCGACGGCAACAGTGCGAACGTGGCAGTGAATGCGAAAGTTGAAGGTCGCACTGACGGAGTCACTGGCGCCGAATGGACGACATTGAGAAGCACAGGCTTGGCTGAAGATCAGTTTATCGAGCAACTCGTCGTAGCGGTGACAGGCGCAGCAGCTCCCGGCCGAAACTTACCGCAACCTTAATAAATCACTTGAAGTAACTTCGAATGTTCAACGATCCATTTCACCCGGAAGAAGCAGTCACTCAGGAAAAAGAATCTAACAAGCGCATGCTCCTCGCCGTTGTTTGCGCTATTGCTGTGACGGCGATTCTCTTAACGGGTTACGCATACATCCGCAAGTATCACGCGCAGCGACTCCTCGCGAGTACAACTGCGCCTCCGGTTGAAGTAAAAGGACCGGCGTTGGCTCACGTCGTTGTTGATGAACCGACTCTGGAAAAAGGCATGACTACGGTCGGCGGCGTGGTAAAGAACATCTCCAGCCAGCAACTTTCCGGGCTTTCAGTGATGTTGGAGTTCCGGCGGCGCAAAGACGGGAAACCGCAACAGACAATGCTTCCGGTAACTCCTGGTCAGCTTCACCCGCAGGAAGAAGGCGCATACGCCGCGAAGTTTTCGATCGAGGAATTCGCCTCGGTTCGACTTGCCGGTGTGCAAGCTGATCCGGAGTCGACCCTCATCGTCTACAGCGCGTCTCAGGGCAAGAAGCGTCCACCCGAGCGATTACAACCTCAGATTATCACTGCCAAACGTTCCGGCAAGCCCGGAGAGTTTCTCAACACACCCGACAATCCCGGACGTGTTCCTTAAACTGAATTCTCACCTGCAACTAACAAGGTGTATTCGCGGGTGAGGTTTCTGTTTAAGGGTCGGCGTGCCGATGGTTAAGGTGAACTCTGAATATTTATGCGTGCAACGCAGGTCGCTGCCCGCACCGTCAGAGTGGTTGAGAGAATTCCAGGGCTGCGTTAGCATTCGCGTCAAGCGTTTGATTCCCTGAGGGTCAGCACGACAACGAATGAAGAAGACAATACTAAACAGAGTGCACGCTTGCGCTCGCTTCATCTTTTTCGGTGTTGCTCTCCTCGCTCTCAGTTCAAGCATTGCGCTTGCGCAGACCTCGTCGCAGGGCACAGCGCCGCGTCCGATTCCTCCGCGTCCCGACAGCTCTCCCGATAAAGACGATCCACCTCTCACCACCTTCGAAGAAGAAATAAAGGCGAAACGCGCCATAAAGATGGCCGAAAAAGAACATCAGGAGAACGTCAAGCGCGCGACGGAACTGTCTCAAATCGCGAAAGATCTTCAAACAGTTCTAAAAAATAAGTCCACAATCGATCGCGATTCAGTAAAGAAAATCGATCGCCTGGAAAAACTGATCAAGAAGATTCGTGGTGAAGCGGGTGGCGAGGATGAAGAAGTACAGATCGTTGATCGCCCGGTAACTATTACTGCGGCAGTAGATCAAATAGCCGAACGCGCGGAGTCGCTGTCGAAGAGTGTGCAGAACACCCCGCGGCAAGTTGTCTCGGCTACGGTCATCAATAACGCTAATGTATTACTTGAACTGATCAGGGTGCTGCGCGCGTTCGATCCGCGGCCCTAACCCTCCACTCTAATGCACCTTCGCTTCTCTTTCCTGCTCGCAATCGTATTCATCGCTTTCTTAACCGCGCCTGCCCAGGACGACGACGTTATTCGTACGACGACTGAAAACGTCGTGCTCAATGTCACTGTCACCGACAAAGCCGGTCAATACGTGAAAGGCCTCAAGGCTGCGGACTTCAAAGTCTATGAAGACGGTGTTGAAGTTAAGCCGGAAATGATCGCGAGTTTCTCGCTTCACGAATCACCTTATGCCGCGGTCGTGTTGCTTGATAGTTCGGGGAGTATGGAAGCGCGCTTCACTCTGGCGCGTTCGGCGGCGATCAGGTTTCTCGACGGGTTGCGCGAAGAAGACGTCGCGGCTGTCTACCGTTTTGATTCGAAGGTTGAACGGGTGCAGCAGTTTTCCGGTGGCAGAGATCTGGCGCCGATCGCCTACTCAATTCGTGCTAAAGGAATGACGACGCTTAACGATGCGATTGTTGAAGCTTCTCGCGCACTCACGGATCGGCCTGAGCATCGCAAGGCAATCGTGATTCTGTCGGACGGTATGGACACATTCAGCAAAGCGTCGGGTGACAAGGCAGTTGAGAGTGCGCTCGCTATTGGAGCAAGTATCTACGCTGTGGATATGTCTGCGCTCGAGATCGGTGGTTCTGCGATACGTCAGGGTGCGACTTCGCTCAAGGGATTTGCCGAAAAGACTGGCGGTCGATTCATCACAACCGCGGGTGGACCAGCATTGCGCGATGCGTTTGCGAGTATCGCTGAGGAGTTGGGCCACCAGTACACGATTGCCTACCGGCCCATTAACAGGACTCACGATGGAAAATGGCGTGCGCTCGAAGTGAAGTTAAGTAAAGCGAATCTGACGGTGCGCACGCGTAAGGGTTATCGCGCACCGAAGAAATAGATCAACGGCTCGTCTTTGTTAGTGACTTGTCGCGATGGCGCTCGAACGCGAGATCGATCAGGGTTTCAAGCAGACGCGCAAACGGCAATCCGGAAGCCGCCCACATCTTCGGATAACCCGATACCTCAGTCAGTCCAGGCATCGTGTTCAACTCGTTAATAATCAAGTCTCCACCATCGCGTGGTAGAAAGAAATCTACTCGCGCCAGACCTGCTCCGTCGATCGATTGAAACGCTCTGATTGCCATGCGCTGAATCCGCGAGGTCACCGCTTTTGAAAGCGGCGCCGGCACAACAAAACTCACCTTACCCGTGCTCGAATATTTCTCGGTGTAGTCGAGAAAACGCGCTGCTTCGTCGTAGATAACATACTCACCGGGCAAGCTCGCCTTTGGCTCGTCGTTGCCCAACACCGCGCATTCGATCTCACGCGCCACAACTTCTTCTTCAACGATGATCTTGCGATCGTATTCGGCTGCCAGGTCGATAGCCTTACTGAGTGATTGCTTGTCGATGGCGCGTGAAACACCAACTGAAGACCCGAGGTTCGCGGGCTTAACAAAGCAGGGGAAACCGATGTCGCGAATAATCTTGCGAATGATCTTTGCCGGTCGCTCACGCCACTGTGAGCGCAGAAACCATACGTGTTTGCAGATCGGCAGGCCTGCCTCGACAAACAACGACTTCATCGCGACCTTGTCCATGCCGCATGCCGAGGCGAGCACACCGCAACCTACGTAGGGAACGTCTGCCATTTCAAGTAAACCTTGAAGTGTTCCGTCCTCGCCGTACGTGCCGTGCAACGCGGGAAAAACCACGTCGAGCTTTTCGGCGACGAGCGGTTGCGCTTTTCCTTCGGGCGGCTGCGCGTTTCCTTTTAATGAAATGAGACCTTTGTGAGAAGGGTCGCCGAGAAGCGCTACGTCACCAGTAGTTGAGTTGGCAGTTGAGGTCAGAAGTGGTTGAACTGCTGCGGGCAGAAGTTGCGCCGACTGCACGGGCGGCAGCCACTTCCCTTCCTTGGTGATAGCAATCGGAACAACGTCAAACTTCTTGCGATTGATACTCTCGACGATTGCTTGCGCAGAGCGAATGGAAACTTCGTGTTCACCCGACCGTCCGCCGAAGATCACTCCGACGCGCAGCTTCTTTGGCACTCTCTTTTGATCCAGCCTTCTACAGAATTGTCTTGCCTAAAGCCGACAGAATCAGTTCGACACCCAACTCCGCCGTCTTATTATTAACATCCAACGCCGTGTTTATCTCTACAATTTCGAGCGAACACATACGCCCGTGTTCGGCGATCTTTTCCATACCGAGATGTGCTTCGCGATAAGTTAGTCCACCGCGGACCAACGTTCCCGAACCCGGCGCATCACCTGGATCGAGTGCGTCAACATCAAAAGTTACGGCGTAACCAGCTGTCCCTTTTGAAGCGACGCCAATCGCATCGTCCATACACGCACTCATTCCGCGCTCGTCGATCTCGCGCATTGTGAAGAAGCGCATGCCGAGTTTCTTAATGAGTTCTCTTTCGCCGGGATCGATGTCGCGTGCGCCGACGTGCGCGCACATTGCGGGATCGATTTTTGGAGAGAAACCGCCGACGCGTGTTAGTTCAGGTGTGCCGTATCCAAGGAGCGCCGCCAGCGGCATTCCATGAATGTTTCCCGAGGGAGTTGTTTCAGCCGTGTTCATGTCGGCGTGAGCGTCGAACCAGATTAGACCGAGCGTTTGTTCACGTTTGCGGTAGTAAGCAGACGCACCAGCAAAGGAGCCGCTTGCGATGGAGTGATCGCCGCCAAGAATGATCGGAAACTCACCTGCTTCAAGTATTGCTTCAACTTCGCCGGCGAGTTGTTCGCACGCATTGCTAATCTCACGAACGTACTTCAGTTTCTCAGTCTCTTCAGGAAAAGCCTGAGGCCGTTCTAGTCGCATATCACCGAGGTCGCGAACCGAATATCCCAAACGTGCAATGCGTTGAGTCAAACGCGCGACACGCAGCGCCGCGGGGCCCATGTCCACTCCGGCCATACTCGCGCCGTAGCCCAGAGGCACGCCCAGAATCGTTACTGCTTTTTTCGCTTCCGCGTTCATGGGGAAAACTAACTTCCAAGATCGAAATTGAAGCCCCCGCCGCTGCCGCCCTGGCTTGGGAAAAATGGTTTCAGCAAACCAGCAAGCGCGGCAAGATTGCGTGTTTGAATCAGCAGCTCGCCCGGGCCGCTAAATTCCGCAACGATTCCCTCGCCGCTCATCATGCTGCGAAAAAATCCCGACGCCGCTTTCCGAAGCGAGTATTGCATCGTGCCTTCCCAGGCGACGAGATGGCCCGTATCTACCACGTAACGCTCACCGGCTTGCAAGCGTTTCCGGTGTATCGCGCCAAACGACGAAACGAGTAACAATCCCTGACCCTGGACGAGAAGTACAAACAGTCCCTCCCCGGAGAAGAAAGTCTTTGCGCCGCCCCATTTTGTGTCCACCGTGAGGCTGGAATCACCGGCGAGATAAGAACTGGACTGCACGAAGAACGGTTGACCGCTGCTCAACTCGATCGCCGCGATATCACCCGGCGCGCCGGGAGCAAGTGTTACTTCACCTGGACCACCGCGTGCAGTGAATGTTGAAATGAATGCTGACTCGCCGCCCGCGGCTCTTTTTAGCGCGCCAAGCAATCCGCCTTTCATCTGCGATTGCAGTTCGATGTTCGCGGACATTGAAACCATCGCGCCGGACTCAGCCTGAATCGACTGCTCGGCCTGGAGCTGCAACACAGCCAGCGAGAACGATGGCTGATGTAGCACCTCATATTGATAGCCTCTTCCCTGCCCGCGCGAATCCTGATCGATTTGCATGATCGCCCTCCTTGTTTATGGCCTGATGCGGTAGAGCATTCGCGGGAACGGTATCGTCTCGCGAATGTGCTCGATGCCGCACATCCACGTCGTGCAACGTTCGATTCCCATGCCGAACCCGCCGTGAGGAACGCTGCCATAACGTCGCAGATCGAGATACCACTCAAACGCTTCCTGCGGTAAGCCGTGCAACGCGATCTGCTCTTTCAGAAACTCGAGCGACGTCGCGCGCTGGCCGCCGCCAATGACTTCACCATAACCCTCGGGCGCGAGTACGTCGACTCCGAGCGCCAGTTCCGGCCGTTCGGGATCGCGTTCCATGTAAAACGCTTTCACCGCGGCCGGATAATGATGGACCATCACCGGTCTTTCGAAGCGGCTCGAAATGTACGTCTCGTCTGGTGAACCAAAGTCGCCCCCCCACTCGAACTTTGTCTCCATCGCGCCTTTCTCGAATCCTTCAACCAACATCCTGACTGCTTCATCGTAATGAATGCGCGGAAACGGGGGAATGATCGCTTCGAGTTTACTCGTGTCACGTTCGAGTACTTTCAATTCTTCGGCGCGATCCTCGAGCACGCGCGAGGCGATGTACGAAAGCAGCCGTTCTGAAACACTCATCACGTCTTCGAGTGTGGCGTAAGCCATCTCCGGCTCAACCATCCAAAACTCAGTCAGGTGCCGTCGCGTTTTCGATTTTTCAGCACGGAAGGTTGGACCAAAACAGTAGACCTTGCCGAAGGCTGCGGCCGTCGCTTCGTTGTAGAGTTGACCTGATTGCGTCAGATAAGCCTTCTCACCCTCGAAGTAATCGACTTCAAAAAGCGTCGTCGTTCCTTCACAGGCGGCGGGCGTGAAGATAGGCGAGTCAAGCAGCGTGAAGCCGTCGTTATCGAGGAAATCTCTGACGGCGCGTATCACTGTGTGTCGCACTTTTAGAATTGCATGTTGACGGCGTGAGCGCAGCCAGAGGTGCCGGTGGTCCATGAGAAACTCCGTCCCATGTTCCTTTGGCGTGATCGGATAATCGTGCACCTGTTGCAGTACTTCAGCCTCCGTAACATCGACTTCAAAGCCGCCGGGTGCGCGGCTGTCTGCACGCACGGTGCCCTTAATGACTAGGGCCGATTCCTGGCCCATCGCTTTCAGCTGCTCCCACAGTTCAGGACTGACAGCGGTTTTCAATACGACGCACTGGACGATGCCCGTACCGTCGCGCAGTTGCGGAAAGGCAATCTTGCCGCTGGAGCGCAGGTTGTAGAGCCAACCTTTTAGGGTTACTTCACTGCCGACGTGTTTTGCGAGTTGGTTAATATAGGTTTGAGTGCTCAAGTTAATTAAGTCGTTCCTTAATCATGCGGCGCAAGGTGGGAAACCTTTCGAGCCATTCGGCAGCCTGCAAAACAATCTGAAGTGTCGGTTGGATGAAACGTTCGTAAGCTGCTGCGCGGCCGAAAACGGCTGTTTGACACGAGAAAGTGCCGGTAGCTTTCAGGCCGCGTTGGATCGTCATCAAGCGAAACTCCTGCGCGAACTCGTCAGGATCGATCGCGCTGAGTCCCTGTAGTCGCCGCTCTTCCAGAAAGAACAAGCGGTATCCGCGCAATTCGGCGAGCGAAGGTTGGCACGGTTGCCGATCGAGCAGGAATGAAACCAGATCGTAACTCGCCGGACCCATGCGCGCGTCCTGATGATCCACAATTCGCATTCGCTTCCGCGTGTCGATCATCAGGTTCGCAGCGTGGTAATCACGATGGCAAAGCACACGCGGGACGGCCGCGAGTTCCGCCGCAATATCGTTCAACTCTGCTTTCAACTCCGCAGTCTCCGCATGCCGCAGCTTCTCGCCGCGAAGACTGCCGAAGTAATGTTCAAAAAAGAAATCGAGTTCCCACGAGAGTTTCGCTTCGTCAAAAGCGAGTTTGCTGGCGATCGAATGCATGTCGTAAGCCTTCTGCGTCGCCTTTTGAATTCTTGCGATCAGCGCGATCGCCTGTTCTTTGTGTTCCTCGCACTTCTCTTCCGGCTCGTTTTCATAAACCTGGAACAACTGCTGATCGCCGAGGTCCTCCTGAACGATGATGCCGGCTGGGCCGTCTACGGCATAAATCTCGGGGACCGGAAGGTCGGATTCGACAAACAGACGCGTTACGTCGAGGTACGGGTGAAATTCAGGGTCGAAGGCTTCGGCGTAGACTGCGGCGATGGCTGTTCGTTTCTTCCAGCCGATCCGGTAGTACTTTCGGGTTGACGCATCCGGTGTCAGTGGGACTAGTTCGCGGCTGGTTATTCCGTGCTGCGTGATGAATCTCGCCAGTCGGTCTGCTGCGGAAGACTCAAATGCGTTGGAAATCACCTGTTTTGCAGAACTCATTTAGTCGGATCAACTCTGATGTGGCCGGGGATTGTATCACAAGGGAACGACAAAGTTTTCCCCTTCAAAATTGCCTAACAACGCTTTATCGGGCCGCTTTTTATCCTCAACGAGCGCACGTGGTACGACCACGCAGTTCTCAATCACCGCGCCCGCACCGATTTCCACACCATCCGCCAGAACCGATCTACTCACTCGCGCGCCTGCGCCGACTCTAACGCCGTCCCAGAGAACCGCTTCATGGATCGTCGCTGACTCGGCGATCGTGCAATCAATACCGGTGACGTATCGCTGTCCCTGCTCTTTCAACATCTCGACATTGATATCAACGTATCGCTTGAGTGTTGAAAGCTCGCGCCACGAGCCGGATGCGATGTGAGCTGCGATCGTCTCGCCGTTGGCCATTGCTTTCGGATAAACGTCTGTGACGGAGTGAGAGAAAACGCCGCGCGGGATGTAGTCAAAGACTCTTGGTTCGATTAATTGAATGCCTGTGAACATTAATGGCGCAGGTCCCGTTTCGGCTGGATCAGGCATGCCGCCGAAGCCGGTGATGCGTCCCTGCTCGACGTCTACAACGCTGAAACGTTCGCGGCGTGCGTTTGGAAGCAGCACGAGCGTGGCGAGAGCGTTGGTCCTGCGATGAGTTTCCATCGCGGCGTTGAGATCGATATCAGTGATGATCTTGCCGTTGATCGAAAGGAACGTCTCGTGTTCGAAAAACTCGCGTGTGTTGTCGAGTGCACCACTCGTGCCGAGGATTACTGGTTCTTCGACGTAGTGAAGTTTGACGCCAAACTGGGTTCCATCTCCCAGCGCCGCGCGAACCGATTCTGGCCGGTGATGAAGATTAACGACAATGTCATCGAAACCGTAGGCGGCGATGTATTCCGCGACATAACCGACGAGCGGTTTACCAAGAATAGGAATTGCGGGTTTTGTGCGATCTTCAGTGAGTGGCCAAAGACGTGTTCCGTAACCGGCGGAAAGGATTATCGCGCGCATGTCGCTGGAAACGAGGACCGCGTGTTCATCCGCAGCCTATGAAGCCTTGGACGCATCTCGCATGACGAGATCAAACGTGCCGGGGGCTACCTTGCGAAAGCGCGTATTGCGATTGAGTGAGACTGCGACGCTGATAGTGGGGTTTTGACCAGTGAAACGAAACCCGCCTTCAAGAAGCCGGTTGTAAATCTCGTTGACGTGCAGTGGTCCACCTTCTTCGCGTAGGAGGAGCGTGACTGCCTGCGGGATTGTGCGGTCCATAAAACGATCGCTGAGCACCTCGACGTTGTTGCGCACGAGAGGAATCTGTTGGCGACGCTCGGGCGGCACTTGTGTACGCGCAGGCGGTTGCGTGTGCATTCGCGATTGGGTGTGGTTGAAAGATTGACCGGGCTGCTGCGATTGACCCATTGCCGCTTCAAGCTCAGCGTCGGAGGGCAAACCGAACGAGAGATTGCTCGACGCAAGCACGGATGAAAGAAGCCGGTAAATTGCAGCCTCGGTTTGGCTCGCGAGCGTGTCCATCTCCGCCAGTTCGGCCCGGACACTGTCGGCCTCAGCCTCGAGTTCCCGCAAACGGGCGGCAAGGTGCATTCGAGCGGCGCGCGACTGGCGCAGGCTCTGTTCGAGTCGGGACAGGAGGTTTTCGTTCGGCCTATCCATCGCCGCAAATTCTAGAGGCGTTTGGCTTTTTAGACAATAGTTTCGTTATTTACTGGGCAGGAGCGCGCGTTTCTCTCCGTCGCCCTTACGCAACGTCGTAAAAAGGGGTCGTCTCGCGGCACAGGTTGAGTGGGACACGGAAAGAGATCGCAGACCTGATCATCAATTCGCATTTAGCCATGACTTGCGAAGCATCAGCTGCTTGGCCGTCGCGTCTTTCAACTCACTGATACGCACGACCGCCCGTGAGAAACCTTTGATCGGCACTTCGACAGTTTGCGTCTTTCCCTCCCGGCTGATTATGAGCCGCGCAGTGTCACCAATCTTCAACCGTCGCAGCCAGCCACGAAAATCCTGCCAAGTGGAAATTTTTCCTTCGTCTGCCGAAATTATTGTGTCGCCTGTGCGGATGCCTGCTTTGGCCCAGATGCTCTCGGGGTTTATGATCCTGACCTTAAAGTCACCTTGACTCTCAGACGAAAGCGGAACGATTCGAAGATCGACGACCGACTGACCATTGTCGTCCACCGCGGGAATGGTTTGAACCTCGGATCGGAGTCCGATCAATTGGAGGTA
>DASZDV010000761.1:0-6105 GCA_035941575.1 Pyrinomonadaceae bacterium | reverse complement strand
GGCGAGGGCGCTCGCGCATACCAGCGCCCCCAATCCGACGCTCAGCAGCAAGGTTTTCATTTTCATAAGACCTCCGCTTAGTTTTTACCCGCCTGGTTCTTCTTGAATTTCTGAATCAATTTCGTCACTGCTTTTGTGACGTCTTCATTCAGGTGCTTCGGATTGATCGTGCCGGTCGCGTAGCCGCGCCAAACTTCCTGGTCAGTAGCACTGTCGACAAACACCACCACGATAGTGCCCTCTGTGACCTGCTCAAGGTCGATACTGCCGCGACGCTGAAACCAGCCGTAGCGATTGTCCTGGATGTCGAGACCAGTCTTGGTCGATACGAAATAACCGATCTTGAAATCCGGTTTCTCGCTCTCGGTGAAGCCGTTTGCCTGAAGCTGCGTATTCAACGCGTCGTGAATGCGACGATCGTTGATAGGACTGGCGGCCAACGGATCTTTCGGACCACGCTGCTGTTGGTAGAAAGCAAAGGTCCGTAATTTTGCGAGTGGGAATGCGTGGTCGTAGTCCGTTTGAATTGACTGCGCCATCGACGTACCGGCAGTCAGCAAGAGCAACAAACCACAGCCGAACAAGTTGCGAAAAGGTTTCATGATGATCCTCCTTAGGTGATCTGGGTAAATGGGTTAAATGTCACCCGGCGCATTACCGGTTTGCATCGACCGCTGACCGCGCTTGCGGGCGTCCGATGACGGTTTCCAAATAAGCTCTCAACTCAGCGAACGACTCTTCAGCGGTCACAAAAGCGATGTAGTTGTCAGGTCTCAAAAGGACACTAAATGGCTTGTCGGTGCCGAACAGTTCAGACACGCGTTCGTTGATGGGAAAAACGTGATAGTCCACGATGTTCGTAAACTCATTTTTGACCAGGCCGTTGGTCTTGTCCGCTTCCGGCTGGTCCGTAAAAGTCAGCAAGTGAAACTTCGGGTCGTGTAACGAGTCGTAAATGCTCTTGCCATCAATCAAGATGTAGGGCATGCGATCGCCGGCTTTAATATCGAAGTCATCATCGCCTTCGCGACTTAACGAGCGCTCGCGATACGTGATCCCAATCTGCGAGATCAGCGGAAAGATGAAGTGATTCACCGAGTCGAGTCCGACAACAAGGTTGGCGACGTACGGAAAGATGTAGCGCCGCGTAAAAGACAGTAGCCAGGCGGGATTCACCAACAGATCGAACATGCGATCCGTTGTTTCCAATAAACGCTTCGCCACTTCGACACGCTCTTCGTTGTACGTTTCAAGAATTTTCGGATCGGCGTCGCCGCGCAAAACGAGTGCGAGTTTCCAGGCGAGGTTGTAACCGTCCTGAATACCCGTGTTCATTCCCTGCGCGCCGGCCGGCGTGTGAATGTGAGCCGAGTCGCCTGCGAGAAAGCAGCGATTGACACTGAATCTGTTCACACGGCGCGAGTGGACTTTGTAGGTTGAAAACCAGTTCACCTTGTAGATGTCCAGCTTCAACTCCGTGTCTTCTACAATCTGCCGCTCAACTTCCTCGTAAAGAACCTCGCCTTCTTTGTTCTCCGTGTCCTCGGGGAAGACGCCGACAATGCGGTAACGATCTTCGCCGGGCATCGGGAAGAAAGCAGTGCCACGATCCTTCGCCAGGCACGCAGTCAACATGTCGTGCGCAAAGTCCCATTTGATCTGCACATCAGCGACGTAAAACAAGCGCTCCATCGTGCTGCCTTCGAAAGTCAGACCGAGTTCCGTGCGAACCAGACTCTTCGAGCCGTCGCAAGCGACGAGATACTGCGCTTCGATTCTCTGCTTCTCGCCGCTTGCGTTGGTGATAGTGCCCGCTACCCCCGCATCGCTCTGTGAAAAGTCGTCCAGCGTTGTTTGCCATCGCACATTTTGACCGTGCCCTTTGATGAATTCGTAAAGAAGGTGTTCGTGTTTTCCCTGCTCGACAATTAATAGGTATGGATACGGACTCATTCCCTGTCCGAGACTTGATAGTGGAACTTCTGCGCGTTGCTCCCCGCCCTCAAGCATGCGAACTCCCGTCGTAATCAAGCCGTCATCGACCAATTTGTCTGCGAGATCAATCTGTTCATAGATCTCGAGCGTTCGCGCCTGCACACCGATCGCTTTCGAAAACGGCGTTGTTCCTTCTTTCTTATCGATGATTACAAAATTGACGCCGTAGCGAATCAGTTGAACAGCCAGTGCGAGTCCGGTTGGGCCGGCACCCACGATCAGCACGTCTGTCTTTATAAGTTCGTCCATGTTTACTCCTCCGTGGCCGCTCGTAGTGCAAGCACTGGGCCAATGCAAAATCGCAGTAATTCACGATACATCGCGCCAGTGATCGTTTCGGCGCGACGCGATATTTGGCGTCGACGCGATATTTAGCGTCGAAACGGGCGTGCTCGCGATCTGTCGTGTCACCACTTCCCGCGACCACAAACTCCCGTTTCTTCTCGCAGTAACAACAACTTAGCTCGACCGGTGCGATCGAAATACAGCGATGGCCCCGGCGTTGCACTAAGGAGCGGCGAAAGGAATCAACGATGACGACAAGGATCACAAGAATTGAGGGTGAGCGGGCGAGGCAGATGATTCTCAAACTCGAAGGAGCGCTCACCGTGGCAGATGCGAGGTTGCTCGAAGAGATTTGTGACGACCTTCGAGGAGAACTCGGTCACGCAATAACTATCGACATGTCAGGTGTGAATTTCGTTGGCAGCCAGGGCGCGGAGATTTTGTGCCGGTTAAAGGCAAGGCCGGGCTTGACCATCGAAGGAGCCCACTTATTCGTGCAGCAAATCATTGAAGCGGTCGAGGACGGTAATCATCATGAATAGACTTCTTCTTGCACTTCTATTGATTACTTCGGGCATGACTCTTCAGGCCAATGCTCAGGACGACGGCACAACCAGCCGCACACTGACGCTGGACCAGGCCATCGAGATCGCGCTGAAGAACAACCGCGACGCAAAAAACGCCCGGCTCGAAATCCAAAAGGCCGACGACAAACTCGGTGCGTATCGCACGCGCCGGCTGCCGTCGTTCAAGGTCAGTTCCTTGATTTCGCAGCCGCTGAGCTCATTCGACACCACCTTTGAGAAGGGCGTGTTCGGGACTTACCAGGGCATCGGTCCGGTGCCGGCCGAAGACACCGTAATCACGTCGTCAACAAACACGACTGGACTTCTCGTGGGCCAGGTGACTCAGCCTATTACGCAACTGCGTCGCATCGGCTTTCAAATCAAGCAACAGCAGCTCGCAGTGGAAATCTCGGAAACGCAGCTACGCGCCACAGAACAGTCATTAGTTAATGAAGTGAAACGCGCGTATTACGCGATTCTGCAAACCGAAGGCGCCGTACGAGCTGCTGAAGAGTCGGTAAAGCTGTATCACGAGTTGGATCGTGTGACCGGTGAGTACGTGGTCCAGCAGGTGGCGTTGAAGACCGATCTGATGGACGTGCAAACAAGAGTCGCAAAAGCTGAGTACGAGGTACTGACGTTAACTAACGCGCTCAGCGCGCAAAAAGAACAGTTGAACAACCTGTTAGGTCGCGACGTGCGCACCGACTTCAGCGTCACCGACGGTCTTGAGACAGCGCAAGCAACGATGCGCGAAACAGATTTGGCCGCAGCGCGGAAGCGCGCTCTCGAACAGCGTCCCGAGGTTCGCGAAGCGCGGCTGCGTTTACAACAAGCGAACCTCGACAAGCGCATAAAGAAATCGGAATTCATTCCCGACGTGAGTCTGACTTTCAGCACCGTCACCACCATGAACTATTCGAACTTCGTTCCGCGCAGCGTCAGTGGCGTCGGAATCCAGGTCGAATGGGAAGTGTTTGACTGGGGCCGCAAGAAACATGAAGTCGCAGAGAAGAATCGCAGCATCGCGCAAGCTGACAACACCATTGTCGAGACGGAGAGCCGGGTTTTGATGGAAGTAAACAGCAAGTTCCGTACGTTGCAGGAAAACTGCCAGCTCATTCGAATCGCGAAGCTCTCGCAAACAACCGCGCGAGCGAATGTGCAGATTGCGGCTTACAAGTACCGGCTCGACGCAGTGCTGCTGAAGGATGTGTTAACGGCGCAGACGTCGCTTGCCAATGCGAATTACGAGTATCAAAAAGCGCTGCTCTCTTTCTGGACAGCGAAGGCTGATTTTGAAAAAGCGATTGGAGAAGAGAAATGACTATCAAACCAATACCCACTGTTGCCGCTCTGCTGATTCTCAGTTTGATGCTCGGCTGTTCGAAGGAAGTCGCAAAACAGAAACCGGCAAAGCCGGTCAAGGTCAAAGCAGTCGAGACACACTCGTCCCTAAGCGACGTGCGTTACTCGGCGAGTATCAAGCCAGCGGCGCAAGTTGACGTCGCTTTCAAAGTGAGTGGTTACATCGACGACATCGCACGCGAAAAAGATGCAGCAGGCCAATGGCGTTACATCCAGGCCGGCGACATCGTGCACAAGGGCGCGACACTCGCACGCGTACGCCAGAATGATTACGCGGCGAGAGTAAACGAAGCGAAGTCGCAGATTGGCGAGGCTCGATCAGCACTCGATGCGAACAGTTCGCAGCTTCATGAAGTAATCGCGGCGGTTGATTCGTCTCGTGCCCAGGTAGCGGACGCGAAGGCTTCCTTTGAACAGAAGAAGCTTGACTACGACCGCGCTCGAATCCTGTTTGAATCGCAAAGCATCACGAAGCCCGAGTACGACGCGAGTAAAGCGCAGTATGAAATCGCTGTTGCGAAACTCGAGGTGGCCCAGGGCCAGTTGAAAGCTGCGGAGGCGAAAGTAGCTACGGCAAAGGCGCAGATCTCGGCGGCAGAGTCGAGGATCAAGACCGCCGAAGCAACAACGGTTTCGGCCGCCATCCCGCTTCAGGACACACAACTGAAGGCGCCCATGAGTGCAGTTGTAATCGAACGCAAGATTGAGATGGGCACGCTCGTCGGACAAGGAACGGCAGCGTTTGTACTTGCTGACTTAACGTTTGTGAAAGCCGTGTTCGGTGTGCCTGACACATCGCTCAAGAGCATGAAGCTTGGAGATACGTTGAGGATCACGAGTGACGCAACGCCGGAAACTGAATTCACCGGCCACATCTCTCGCATTTCTCCGTCGGCAGACCAGAACAGCCGTGCATTTGAAATCGAAGTCACGATCCCGAACGAACAGGGTTTGTTGAAACCCGGAATGATTGCTTCGCTCAACATGAGTGAAGGAACAGTGGCGGAAGTGCCGTCGCTGATCGTTCCGCTCACCGCTATCACCCACACGCCCGAGAATCCACAGGCGTATGCAGTGATGGTAACGGAGGAGCGCGATGGGAAGCAGTTCGCGCGCATGCGCCCGGTGACGCTCGGCGAATCAGTTGGCAACGCGATCGTCATTACGAGCGGAGTGAAGGCAGGAGAGTTGGTAGTAACCACCGGTGTTAGTCAGGTTACCGACGGCGAGCAGGTGTTACCAGTCCAGTAAAGAATAGATAAGAGCAATTGGAGATACAGCCATGTCTCACGGAAAAAGCGATCAGGAGATGATTAAAAGCAAACGCAACACGGCGCGATTCTTCGTCGAGAAGCGTCATGTCAGTTGGGTGTTGCTAATTGGCACTTGCATCTGGGGCATCTACGGCTACATGCGTATGCCGCAGCGCAAAGACCCTGAGGTCCAGGTCCGCACGGCTGTATCGCTCGTGCCCTGGCCCGGCGCGAGTGCTGAGAAGGTCGAGCAGCTTGTCACCAAGAAGGTAGAAGAACAGATCGCGACTAATGCGAAGGTGACGAAGATTGAATCGATCTCTCGCACCGGACTCGCTGTGATCTACGTCGAGCTGGATGAGAACCTGAAGGAAACAGCCAAGGAGTTTGACGACATCAAGTTGAAGCTTGATGCGATCGACGACCTGCCGAACGGCGCGGGCCCAATCAATTTTATTAAAGACTTCGGCGACACCGCGGCGCTGATGCTCACGGTGGCGAGTCCGAAGACAGATGAAGAAGAAATTGCGCTGCGTGCAAAGATGATTCAGTCCTCAATCGAAGGCGAACGCGCTGCGACGAACAATGCGAACGATCCATCGAGGTTCACGTTAGTTTTCACGATCACCGACGCTATC
>DASZDV010000760.1:0-6422 GCA_035941575.1 Pyrinomonadaceae bacterium | reverse complement strand
CAATTGATTGCAACGACGAACCAAGCACACCTTCAACTGCTCGTTCCCACTTCGCATCAACGTTCAACGCATCGGCGAGTGTGCCTATGAAGTTAAAATTGCGTGGCGTGTCGCTGGACGCAAAGACAAGTTGAACTGCGGGCGAGTAATACGCACGCCGCTGGTCCAACTCTTTCAAGCTTTCGAGCCGGTGGCTCGCGCGAGAATACTCATCGCGCACGCGCGTGAGTTCCGCCTCAGTGTCGCTGACGGCCTCATGACCCCGCACCACGGCGTCGACAGCGGCCTCACGCTCCACTTGCAAACGGGCCACGCGCGCTCGCGCTTCGGCGAGTTCGCGAGCAAACCTCTCGGCTTCAAGTTTTCGTTCGGCGTGCTGGGTCGCAGCGCGATCGCCCTCGCGTGCGAGTCCTTCAGCTTGTTGCGACAGACGTTCAAGCGTGGTTTCAAGCTGACGGGCAATCTCGCGCAATCGTTCGGCGATTGCAGTTTGCGAAAGTAGTTCGCTGCGCGAGCTTTCGATCTCGACCTCTGCGGCAGTGGCGGCAGCGAGTCTTTCGGCGTACGTCTCTTCCGCGGTGCGCAGCATGAGTGCGCTGCGGTCTGCTTCCTCGCGCAGTCGAGCATCCTCCGCCTGCAAACGATGACACTCGGCTTCGATTAAAACCAATCGTGCGGTCAGCGCCTGGATTTCGGCCGTCACCTCGCCTTTGCGCTTTTCGATCTCCGCCAACTGTTCCTGCTGGTAGACGCATTCGCGCGCCTGCCGATCGCGTTGCAGCACTGCTTCAGCCGCGGCAGCTCTGACTTCTGAAAGTTGATCTTCAACAGCGCGTGCTTGCTGAGTTGCAGCGCGGGCGGCTTCTTCGCGTTGATTGAGATCTTCGCTGATGCGAAGTTCGAGTTCGGTGACTTCGTTCAGCTTGTTGTGTGTCTCTTCAAGCACGGCGGCAAGCTTGCGATCTTCAGCCACATAAACATGGCGAAGCAGTTCTCGCAGTTGATCACGCAGCACGCCATAGCGACGCGCTTTGGCTGCTTGCCGGCGCAGACTGTTTACCTGGCGATCGATCTCGGACACGATGTCGGAGATGCGCGAGAGATTTGCACGGGCGGATTCGAGACGCGCTTCAGTGGCGCGTTGGCGGACGCGAAACTTCGTAATGCCCGCCGCTTCTTCAATGATCGTACGGCGGTCCATCGGCTTGGCGGAGAGAATTTGACCAATGCGGCCTTGTTCGATGATGGCGTAATGGCCGCCGGCGAGGCCGGTGCCTGAAAAGAGATCCTGGATGTCGCGCAGGCGACAGATCCTATCGTTAAGCAGGTATTCGCTTTCGCCGGAGCGATAAAGCCGCCGCGTAACTGACACTGCTTCGCCCGGTGCGAACTCGAGGGCGAGGTTCCGTCGTCGCCAGTGGCGCTTGTGTGAGATCCGTGTAACAGGATCTGGCGAATTGGGCTCTTCCGGGGTTTCACTGTCTGTCGCCTCGACTTCGACATTGATAAGCCGATCGTCGATCTTCTCGAGTGTCGAGTCGATATCTTCAATGTCTGGTTCGCTTTCGACCACTTCGTCGCGCACCAGATGCATAACCACTTCCGCCATTCCGCTCGCCGGACGATTGCGCGCGCCCTGGAAAATGACGTCTTTCATTTCCCCGCCACGCAGGTGCTTAACTCGCTGCTCGCCCAACACCCACGCGATCGCGTCAGCTACGTTGCTCTTACCGCAGCCGTTGGGGCCAACGATGGCAGTGATTCCATCTCCCGTGAAAATTATTTCGGTGTAGTCGGCGAAGGACTTAAACCCAGTGATTTCCAGACGTTGGAGTTTGAACATTTACTGGTACAAGGCTCTGTTTTGGGCCAGCCTCTGCGCCTGTTGGTCGGTTGCGCGAGACAGTCGTACGGGTGAGCCACTATATGCGGGGGCTGCTTAGAATGTCAACCACAACTTGAGCTAAGCATTCGTTATTGAAGTGAGCCATACATTAATCTCGACGCTTAAGATTCTCGCAATTTAGGCGGTCAACTCACTGATGTGGAATCAGCGGCGGCTCCGGAGGCCTGGAGCCCTTTCGCCGGTGGTACAAAAGCAACTCAACGCCCGGCCGCAGCTGGAAACTGCCGCCCGCCTTGTTCGATAAGACCTGCTCGTAGACTTCACCATAATTGGCATCGATTTCCGTCTTCTGGTTCTCATTCGCAATCAGGATCGGCTCGGTTGTTTGAGCCAACCGGCCGTAGTACCCGACACGACTGAAGTTCCGCAGGTACCAGGGCAGCGGCCAGTAATCCGGACTGAGGATCGATATGCCGGTGAGTCCGCCGTTCTCCTCCTTTGCGATACGGTCGATCTCCTTCACCAAATCGAGTGTGCCGCGCGTCGTGTGAGCGTAAACGTAGACGTACCGGGCATCATCGTTGTCGTAGTTGACAAAGTTGAGGTCGATCGTTTGATACGCGGAGACCAGAACGGCGAGCAGCAGCACGATTCCGGTCATTCGGAATTGGCCAGGGTCAAATTCATAGATGATCTGAATGGCATAGCCTGCGATCACTGCGAGCGGAACAACAAAGTTCAATAGGAGCCACGGTGTCTTGTACGGAATCAATGAGTACGCAGCGATCAGCCCGAAAGCCCAAAGGGCGATGAAAAGTGCGAGAGAGTTCCTCGGCTTCAACACGACAAAGGCAGCGCCGAGTACGCCCAACAACAACAGCGGTCCTTCTCGTTTCAGCAACCAATCGAAGTAAGTGAAAAATGGATGAACATGCGCGACGCTTCCCGTGTTAGACCAAACCTTGAAAGTCTCAAAAGAATCGTAGATGCCTTTGGGGTTGTCGGTGAATGAGGAATAGAACAGCGCATACAAGCTGACAAAAACGATCACCGCCGCCACTAACCAGACTGACAACATTATCGGACCACCAAAGTGAGCCACCAGCCGACTGAAGAACCCTGCTTCAGGTTGCATCCGGCCTTTGGTTTTTGGCGGCCGCCGCGTCTTGCCATGACGCAGACGCATGTACACACGTGTCACTGCAAACGCGATGATCAGCACGCCCGCCGAAATCATCGCTGTCTCTTTCGTGGCAAAGAGAAGTGCGGCGGAGGCGCTTCCAAGTATTAAAAAGCTTCCGTCATGACGGTCGTACGCGTAGATGCCCGCAACGACGATTCCAAAAGTAAAGAAAACGAACAGGGTCTCGTGAATGAAATAGCGCGATAAGTACACCGCACCGGGAGAGATAGCCAACAGTAAGGCTGCTGAGAGTGTCGCAATGGTACCCAGACGACGTCGCAGAAAGAAGATAAGAACGACAGTCGCGACACCGAAGAAAGCGGGAACGAAGCGAATCGCGACCGTCGTGAGCCCGTAGGTTTCCTGCGCCTCTTTTCCGAACAACACGCGCACAACCCACGGAAAGAACGCCGCAAAGTAATAAAGAGTTGGGCCGTGATAGTTCGTTGGATCGTATTGGTAAGAGCCTTCACGTACGAGCCGAACGAGAAAATTCCCGTTCACTCCTTCATCATGATGTAGCGGGACGAGGTTTAGATCGTAAAGACGCAGAACAGCCGCGACCAGGAAGATCACGATCACGCCGATGCGCCAAACGCGTTCGGGAACCTCGCCTACAGTCGCCGGCGCCGGGTTCGGCTGCTTCGCCTCCGCAGCGGCAGCACGAGCGCGTGCCTTCTTACTCACGCCTGATTTTGTAGAGGCTGTATTCGCCAACTTGTCCAACCTTCTCAAATTTACTGAAGAACGCTTCGTTAACCGGCACGACGACTTTTTCCAATGGCCCAACTACCGCGTAATCGACACCATAGTTCCGCAATAATTGATCTGCATCAGGTGAACCCAGGTAAATTCGTCTGATTTCGCCCTCGCGCTGTACGAACGGGAGACCATGTGTCCAGATGTGTCCCGGATAACCCATTAATGAACGGCGTCCGGTAAGAAACACCGGCGTGTTATGCACGGGCGCATGAATAACAAGCGCGCGCGGCGGAGTTTTCTCCTTCACAAGTTCCGCAAACGCAATTCCCGCCGCGTCAAACACCTCAAGTTTTGTCGAGCGCAACACGATACTCGCGACGTCGAGCGCGCCTGCTAACGTCACGGACGCAAACAGAATGATTGCTATAGTCCTGCGGATTGGACCTTGTTGCCACAGCTTCGCCAACAGCAATGCCACGAGCGGCGCTGACGCGAGCCACCAGTAGTACAGCACCTTGATGTTGTCCCAAATCCACGGCGCCATCTTCACGAAGTTCGGAATGATGAAACAAAGAGTGAACGGCAGGTAGAACAACAACAACCGCTTACGAACCAGATAGCCGTTGGACCGCATCAGCACTGCGGCGAGTATCAGCGGAACAAAGAATCCCGTATTCTTAAACCAGAACCAGATCGGATTCTCTTCGCCTCGATCCCAACCCAGCTTCCACTCGAAGAACGTACTCGCATCGACCGCGCTGTGCCACGTGGACCAGATCAACTGCGGCATCGCAATCACCGAGGTCACGACGAAGAACGTGATCCATTCACGCCAACGCATAAAGAGCAACGCCAGGCATGCTCCCATGCCCATCACCACAACAAAACTGTGCGCATGGACCAGTGGCAACAGTCCGGCCGCGACGCCCGCCGCGATCATGCGTCGCTGAGCCAAAGGAAGAAGAGGCTTGAGTTCCGGCTCCTTCGCGACGTTGCGTTTGTTTTTTCCACGATCCGGCGCGCCCGGCTTTGTCTCGTTGTCAATCGCCAACCACCAGTGCGTGAACACGATGACGGCGAGCGGAAGTCCCATCAGAAATCCACGTTGTGGCACAAGTAAAGCCGATATCGCATTGCCCCAGCGCCAAGTTGTCTCCGGAATCACGGTGAAGGACGGGCGCAGATCCATGATTGCGCCCCAAAGCCCGCCGTCGCTTTTCTTCGCATCTTCGAACAAGAGTGTCCAGCCGAGGCCGCCGTTCAACAATACGAGCAGGGGCGTAATCACGGCCGCAAGTTTGTCTCGCAACATCACCAGCGCCCACCGGTGGACCAGACCTACGAACGAAATAGCGAGCAGGTAGTTCTCGATAAACATCGACTGCCGCAGATCCGCACCAGTTCGCAGGAAGATCGCCGAAACAAAATCCGAAACAAACGGATACGTGAACCGCACGCCCGCGTAGGTTGGATCTTCCGGAGGAAAGTTGTTGCCGTAAGCAAAACCGCTAATGACGCTGATGTGAAACGGTAAATCGCCGAAGTTGTTGAGGAGGCCGGTACTGATGCCGCTATTGTCTACCATCACGGCACGGTCAAATACTTTCCACAGGACGATCGCAATTGCGAGGTAAAAAACGAAATACGCGATCGACACACCGTCGGGACTCCGGACCGTTCGCGAAGCAACCTGGATGTCTTGTTTGAGCTGATTGCTGTAGCGCGAGTTGGTGAGGATTGCTAGTGGACTACAACAGATCGCAGTGCTGATGAGAATGCCGACGCCGCTCAAACCGATGAACGATGCGACGACGAAGCCGACCAAACCAAGCGACGCCAACCCCAAACATGCTCCGGAACATAATCGCGCGGGAAGTGATGCGTTCTCGTCGTAGAGGTACGTCGCCACAGTGCCGCTAACGGTGACTAGTAACGCCAGTAAGAGAGAAGCAATCATCTGCTGGAGGTCATTTGCTGACGCAAATCGATTGGATTATACCGAGATCGACCTGCTTTGCATCCCTACGTTTGATCGGTTAGTTTTCCTCTACGAGGCAAATAGATGTTAAGAGCAGGCATTGTTGGTTTGCCCAATGTGGGCAAGTCGACGTTATTCAACGCACTCACCGCACAGCAATCCGCGTTGGCAGCAAACTATCCTTTCGCGACCATCGAGCCGAACGTCGGAGTCGTGTCGGTTCCTGATGAACGCTTGGAACCGTTGGCTCGTCTTGTTAAGACCGAAGTGATCGTTCCCGCGACGGTAGAGTTTTTGGATATCGCGGGACTGGTTCGCGGTGCGTCGAAAGGTGAAGGTCTGGGTAACCAGTTTCTCGCAAACATTCGCGAGACGGATACGGTGGTCCAGGTCGTGCGCTGCTTTGAAGATGAGGGTGTAATTCACGTCGAAGGCGCGGTCGATCCCGCGCGGGATATCGAAACCATCCAGATCGAACTCGCGCTCGCGGACTTAGCAACAGTCGAGCGGCGGCGCGAGAAAGCGCAAAAGACAGCAAAGAGTGGCGACAAGTCCGCCCGAGCGGAAATCGACGTTCTGGACAAGATCCTACCGGCGCTCGAAGCGGGCCGATCGGTACGCACTGTCGCATTGAACGACGACGAGCGCGCCATTGCACGCAGTTTTTTCCTGTTGACTTCAAAGCCGACCATCTATGCAGCGAACGTCGATGA
>DASZDV010000759.1:0-4167 GCA_035941575.1 Pyrinomonadaceae bacterium | reverse complement strand
CGATAGATGATCTTCCGCCATTGGCGTCCTCGCGGCGCAGGCGTACCGCGGTTATCAACACTCATCACCAGGTAGCCCTGTTGCGCCAGCATCGTGTGCCAGAGGCGATCTCTGCCTCCCCAGCGATCGAGCACGGTCTGTCCCCAAGGTTCTCCGTAAACGTGAAACAGCACTGGATAACGTTTCTGCACGTCAAAGTCGGGCGGCTTGATCATCCAGCCGTCAAGCTTCACGCCGTCGCCGATATCTACCTGGAAGAACTCGGTCGCAGTTGGTTTCAGCTTTGACAAACGTTCCTGCACGGCTTTGTTGTCGATCAAGGTGCGCACAACTTCGTGTTTCGGCAGGCGTACGAGCTCAGTCACGGAAACGGTGTTGAACGTCGAGTAGTAATGAATCGCGAACTCGCCGCGTGGTGAGATGTAGTAACTGTGCGTGCCTCCTACGGTAGCAGGCGTCAATCGTTCCATTTCACCCACGCCGTCAATACGCTTGCGATACAGGTATCGTTGCGTAGCGTTCTGCGGTGAAGCAATAAAATAGATCCAGCCGTTTTGCGCATCGACTCGCTCGACTGTGATCACGTCGAAATCACCGGGCGTGATCAGTTTCACATCGCGACCGTCACGGGAAATCGAATAGATGTGACGCCAACCGTCACGTTCACTGGCCCAAAGGAAACGTTTGCCATTTTCAACCCACTCGACGTCGCCACGCGCGATGCCGGTTTTGTCCCAGTCGATATCGCCCCACGAAATGTCGACCCATGCATCGTCCTTCTCAGTCAGGATCGGGCGCACTTTGCCTGTACGCGAGTCTCCGAACATGACAATGTTCGTGTCCTGACGGCGATTCAGTTGTTGAATGACGACTTCGTCCGCGCTTGCCCATTCCATGCGCGGCAAGTAGTTGTTTCGTGGATCGCCGGGAACTTCGAACCAACGAGTTGGACCACCAGCGGCGTTCACCACACCGACACGCGCCGCGGAATTGGTTTCACCTGCTTTCGGATACGGAAAGGAGATCGTCTTTGGATAAAGAGCGCTCGTGTTGTCGATGAGCTGCATCTCCTTGACGCCTTCGGAATTGAGTTGCCAGTAAGCGATCTGTTTGCCTTCAGGACTCCAACGAAAACCGTCGCGACAGAACAGTTCTTCTTCGTAAACCCAGTCGATGGTGCCGTTGACGACGTAGCGTGAGCCATCGGTGGTGATTTTTTTGATCTCAGAACCGCCGCGAATGTTTTCCACGTAGATGTTGTTTTCGCGAACGTACGCGACGTTATTTCCGTCCGGTGAGAACTTGGCAAACATGAGCGTCGAGGGCTTCGCATCGCCGCCGAGTTTGCGTAAAGCGCCGGCTTTAAGATCCAGCACCCAATAGTCGCCGCGTGTGTTGCTGCGCCAGACTTTTTCCGAGTTAGTAAAAATGAGGACCTTCTGTTCGTCCGCGGTAAGGGCAAACTCTTCGATAAGCAGTGGCGCCGCCGCGCTCGGAGGCATCAGCTGTTCTGCGGAGACTCTGACGCTTCGCTGGCCTGTTGCCGCGTCGTAACGAACAATATCGACGGCGCCCTTTTTCGTCGGTGACGCTTCAAGCGCCAGGTATCCGCTGCTGTCCTCCTGCCAACGTACCGGACCAAGCGGTCGTGTGCGGTAAGTGAAGATCGAGTCGACTGTCAGCAGCTCTGTTTGCGCAAACGCAGAAACCGCTAATAGCAAAACCACTAACACCACGGCAAACCGCCTCACAACCAACCTGGTGTTCATCTGTGTCATCTGTGGTCCTAGTCTCCTCTCCCAACCAACGACGCAATTGCAGTGATCATGTCCGACTGTTCGATCGGTTTAGCCATGTGTTGCTGATAACCTGCCATCAGCGCGCGCTCGCGATCCTTTCGCGACGCGTAGCCGGTCAGCGCAATCGCCGGTGTATGCCCGCCCTTTTCCGGCGGCAACATCCGCAGCTTGCGAATGAACTCGTAACCGTCTTCATCGGGCATGCCGATGTCGCTAATCAAAATATCCGGCAGCTCATCGCTGAAAACTCGAAGCGCTTCAGCGGCAGACTTCGTCGAAGTTACTCGTGCGCCGTAACGCTTCAGCATCGTGCCAAGCAGTTTGCGTGAGTCTTCGTCGTCTTCGACAAGCAGCACGTGTACGCCGTCGAGCCGGACCGTGCCCTTGCGGCTGCGACGCCGTTCGATCTCCCGTCTTCTTTCTTCGGCGCGCGCCGGATCGCGCCGTTCCTGCGCAAGTGGCAACTCAACCGTAAAAAGTGACCCGTGGCCCAGGCCGCGACTCTCCGCGCTGATGCCGCCGCCGTGCAACTCAACGAGGTGACGAACCACGGCGAGTCCCAATCCGAGTCCGCCTTGCTTTCGCGAGATCGATCCTTCCGCCTGTCGAAAACGATCGAACACGTACGGCAGAAACTCCGGGGAGATGCCTTCACCGGTGTCAGCAACCGTCAGGTGCACGGTAGAGCCGACGCACTTCAAGTTTATCGTCACAACGCCGCCGCGTTGAGTGAACTTGATCGCGTTCGAAAGCAGGTTCCAGATCACCTGCCGCAAACGATTCGGATCACCCTTCACCAAACAGTCGCCACTCGATGATTGCGTGCGAATCTGAATGCCTTTCACGTCCGCTGTCGGCCGCAACGCATCGATTCCCGCTTCAACGATTGTTGCAAGGTTTAACGGATGCAGATCCAGACGAAGATTGCCGGTGATGATTCGTGAAACGTCGAGCAGGTCGTCGATCAGGCGCGCCTGCGAACGCGCGTTGCGCTCGATGGTTTCGATAGCGCGTGCGGCGCTCGCACCTTCAACTTCGCCGTTGCGAATCATCGACGCCCAGCCAAGGATCGACGTCAGAGGTGTGCGCAGTTCGTGAGAGAGGGTCGCGAGAAACTCGTCCTTCAGACGATCGGCTTCTTCAGCGTGCTGGCGTGCATCGCGTTCGCGAATGAGGAGCGCCGCACGTTCTTCTTCCGCTTGTTTGCGAGCCGTTACATCGAGCACGAGTGACAGCACGGAAACCAGTTGCCCCCGATCGTCATGCAACACCGAGTTGTACCACTCGCAAAAGAGCACCGATCCGTCGCGCGTGTAATTACGATTGCGTTGTACTCCTTGAACCTCAACGCCTTCCCGCTGTCGATTCGTCACGAGCGCCACGGCATCGACGTCGTCAGCAAAAACAAACTGCCATTCGTTGACGTGCTTGCCGATTACCTCTTCGGCCTTCCATCCGAACAGCCGTTCGGCAGATTCGGACCAGCGTGAAACACGAAAGTCGCTGTCCCATTCGATCACGGCCAACGGCGAACTCTCTACGTGAAACGCCAATTGTCGATAAGCAGTGTGTGCGGCTTCTTCAGCCTGCCTGCGCGCGGTGATGTCGGTGATAACTGCAATGCCGCCAACGACCGTGTCTTTGTCGTCGATCAGTGGCGCGTAATGGCTCTTGAAGACACCAGTCTCCGATGGTCCATACGGGTGCGTTTCGCAAGTTGTCTCCTTGCCCGCCAGAGCGGAAGACAGGCAGCGTTCGCTGTCGGTCTCTTTTAGGAAAGGAAAGATCTCGTCGACTCTGTGACCAATCACTTCATCTCGGCTCAGACGCGTGATTTGTTGCATCGCCCGATTCCACGCCATGATGCGGAGTTGGCGATCAAACGCGTAGAGACCGTCGACGCTGGCGTCGAGCAGGCGCTTTGACAGAAATGGGGATTCGTTCTCCAAAAGAGTTCCAGAAATTGGGGCGGATTTAATGTTACTTGCCGGTGAGTAACATCAGCCCGGTGGCGTCCCGCACGAGAATGTTTGATCCCAACAGCACCGGTGTGGAAAAAGTGGACGACTGTGCCATCTGGTAACGACGCTCGGCGGCAAACGCAGGCGCGCCGCGTTTGGTCACGATTAGATCAGCGCCGTTTGTGAGAAAGACGACATGCCGGGGCGTTAGCAGCAGTGACGCGTGTTCGCCTTCGCGTCCTTCAGTGGTCCAGCGCACAGCGCCGGTCTTCGCATCGAATGCTACGAACTGCCCTTTCTTTTTCGAAGAATGCGCGTAGACGACACCGTCGGCAAAAACCGGAGAACTCATGTACATCGCGACGTCGGGGTTTTTCCAGAGTTCAGTTGCCTGCCACTTGCCGTCC
>DASZDV010000758.1:0-9619 GCA_035941575.1 Pyrinomonadaceae bacterium | reverse complement strand
CGCCCAATGCCCTGAGGTTGCGGACCCACCGTATCAGAATGAGTCTGGAGAAGTGCGTTTTGGAGTGTCTCAATGCCGCAGCGAAATGAATTGTTAACGACTCAGCATTACCAGCAGGAGAAAGTTGCGCTTCAGGAGGTTTGCCGTTAGCACGGACGATCAAAACCGGTTAAGGCAGTACCTTCTGGGCGAACTCACTGAGGCTGAGGAGGAGCAGGTGGAAAACCGTCTGCTGTCGGACGACTCCTATTTTGAAGAGCTTGAGTTGGTCGAAAACGAGCTGATCGATCAGTACGTGCAAGACTCCGTTTCGGCAGACGAGCGGGCAAAACTCGAGAAGCGGTTGCTGGGTAATCCTCGTCAACGTCAAAAGCTGGCGTTCGCTCGTGCGCTCGATGCTGAGAGTGAAGTGAGAGGCGCGGAAAAGGCGAACGTGGTTATCCTGCCTTCACGCCGAAAGAAAACGCTGTGGGATCCTTCCTACTACAAGATTGCGGCAATGCTGATTGCCGTTGTGGGTCTGTCGATAGTCCTTTGGATAGTGCTCGGTCGCAAGTCTGATGTCGAGCGAGGAATGATTGCACTAAACGACGCGCAGGGTGACGAACGGTTGGTGCAGTCGCGAATCTCTGAACTTAAGTATGCGCCGGTGAAAACGCTGCGCGGACCACAGCAAGGACTCGCCAATCGACAAGCTCGCGATTACAGTGAACGGCTGCTTCTCGACGCCGTTCGTGCACGAAACGACGCCGCTTCGTATCACGCCCTGGGACGCCTCTACCTTGCCGAGCGAAACTTCACAAAGGCTCGCGAACAGTTTCAGCAGGCGTTGGCCAAGGATCCCAACGACGCGCAACTGCAAAGCGACATGGGCGCCGCTTTGATCGAGTTGGGCGAATCGAACGCGGGCGAGCGCCTGCGACTCCATGCCGAGGCCCTCCAGTACCTGAACCGCGCTCTCGAGCTTAATCCTTCGCTACCGGAAGCACTCTTCAACCGCGCGCTGATTTATCAATATATGAAATTGCCGGAGGCGAAAGACGCGTGGCGGAAGTATCTGGAGGTTGATTCGACTTCGCCATGGGCCCGCGAAGCGGAGCGCAACCTCAAGTTACTCGAGGAGCAGGAAAAGAACGCGCAGGAAAGAAGGACTCTTCTTTACAGCTCCTTTCTTGCGGCCTATCACGAAAACAATCCTGCTGCCGCGTGGATAGCGCTAAAACAGAGTCGCTCGCGATCCGGCAATTACGTCGTCGAAAAACTGGTCGATGACTTTCTCGCACTGAGCATTGCAGGGAAGCAAGAAGAAGCGGCAGAAGCAGGTGAGCAGCTCGCATTTGCCGGTGATACAGAGAAGCAACATGCGAGAGACCGTTACACGTCGGACCTCGCTGCCTTTTATCGACGACTCAGTTCTGCGAAACATGTCGAGCTTGCGCGTGCGAGACAGTTGATGAACTCGGGCAGAGAGCGATATGACGCGTCTGAGTTCGAACCGGCTGCTGCTCTGTTCACTGAAGCGCAGAAAGTGTTCGCCGCCGCTGGTGATGAAGCTGAAGCACTCTTTGCGGAGAATTGGATCAGTTACACCGACCTTCGCTCATTGACGCCTGGAACGAGGGAACGCTTGGAGCGCCTCGTCGAAACATACTCAAACCGCCATTACGCGTCACTGATGGCCCAGTCGATTCACGCGATCTCAGACGCGTGGACTCAAAAGAATGAGTTTTCGAGAGTTCTGGAAGAGGCGGGCCGTGCGTTGAAGCTGGCGAGCGACATTGAAGACGACTCTACTCGACTCCGTTGTCTGCAACAGTTTGTCTCGATCAACTTAATACTCGGAAACTACGCGGAGGCGTTCAGTTATGCGATGACGGCCCTCGAAATGGCGCCGCAATTCATCACTGAGCCAAAGCTGATCTGGACGTTTTATCAGGAGATCGCAAAGGCGTTTTGTTGGTTAAATCTTTCTGCCGCAGCGATGGAGTTTCAGCGCGAAGCTTTGCGCCTTGCAGATCTCGCACAATGGCCATTTAGCATCGCCCGCTCTTACACCCAACTCGGCATTCTTCACGAACGAAAAAGCGAGTTTCAGCCTGCGATTCAAGCGGCACAGCACGCGGTTGAAGAGGGTCAGAAGATCAAGGATGACCGCAGCAGGTTAGCCGCGGTGTCTCACGCGTACTTGAGATTGGGTCACATCTATCGGGACGCGGGCGATTATTCGAGCGCGCTCTTGAATTATGACCAGGCCATGATGATGTTTGATCAAATCGGCTCGGTTGCGTTTCTTTACGAAGCTCATAAAGGGAAATTTATTTCTTATTTGAGTCTTAATGATATTGCGGCGGCGAAGAACGAGTTAGATCGCGCGCTTACGATGTTCGAAGAGTACCGCGTCAAGATTCACGAGGAGCGCAACCGGAATGTCTTCTTCGATGCAGGTCAGGACATCTACGATCTCGCGATCGATTTTGCGTTAGCAAAACTCAATGACAAACAAAAAGCGTTCAACTATGCCGAAGACTCACGCGCCCGCGCGTTGTTTGATCTGATTAGCACTACACCGCAACTGATCAATAAAGGCGAGGGGCCGGACATCAAGATGCAGCCGGCGTTGCAGCCGCAAACATTCACGTCTCTTCGTCAGGAGGTTCCTGCGGGCGTAACGATTCTTGAGTACGCGGTTTTGAACGACAAGTTAGTTATCTGGGTGTTGACGCGCGACAAGCTGGACGTTGAAACGAAATCGATTTCTGCGACTGATCTCCAACAGCAGATCACCGCGTACGTAAAGAGTCTCGCAAGTGGCGGCGACGCATTGAAGGAAAAGACCGCGGCCGTCGATCTTTATCGTGTTCTGATCGAACCGGTTGAGAAATACATCAGTAGTGGCGATGAGCTGTGTATCGTGCCGGACAAGACGTTGTTTCTGCCGTTTGCCGCGCTCGTCTCTCCTGACACGGGAAAGTTTTTGATTGAGAAGTATCGGGTTGTGGTGTCGCCGAGTGCGAACGTGTTCATGGCGTGTACGCGGGATGCGCTACGAAAAGAACGGATGACGGGTAGCGAGTCGGTGTTGAGTGTTGGGAATCCGAGTTTTTCACGAGAAGCGCATCGAGATCTCGCCGACTTACCTTCGGCAGCACGCGAAGCGGCGCAAGTGGCGGTTGCTTATCGATCGGAGGCGCTGCTTGGTCCAAGAGCAAACGAGCGGCAGGTCAGGGCGCGGATGGCGCAGTCGGACGTTATTCATTTCGCGGCGCACTACGTGATTGATCAGAAGTCGCCGATGATGTCTGAACTGCTGCTTTCACAACCGGCGTCCAGTTCGGGTGTGTCTCACGAAGATGATGGGCTGTTACAGGCGTACGAGATCTACACAATGAAACTGCGGCGCACGCGGTTGGCAGTGTTATCTGCGTGTCAGACTGGTTTGGAACGGTCTTATCAAGGCGAAGGAGCAGTTGGGATGGCGCGTTCTTTCATTGCGGCGGGCGTGCCGTTGGTGGTTGCGAGTCTTTGGCCTGTCGATTCGGACACGACTGCTTCGTTGATGATCAAGTTTCACGAGTACCGGAAGGTGCAGGGGTTGTCTACGGCTGAAGCGTTGCAGCGTGCGCAGATTGAGATGGTTGCGAGTGGTGAAGAGCGGCTGCGAAATCCAAACGCCTGGGCGGCGTTTGTGGTTGTGGGTGGCCACGCGAGTTTTTAAAACTCTTTTAGGAGGATCCCCGATGTCTAACGTAAAAGAAGAAGAGAAGGTTGAGTCGTCAAACGTTCAGAGAGCGACTGCCACCACAAGGACAATGACGTATGTAGTTAAGGACACTCCGCCATCAACACCCGACGTTTTGTTGCGTTTCGAAGGGTTGTTCTGGTTCGTTTTCCATGGGGCAGACGAATGCGAGGTAGGAATTCATAACACTACTCATGGAGTATCAAGTCATCCGCACCAGCACGATCTTGATATCGTCGTGTGGAGGATCGACCGCGACTGTGGTACTCCGCGAAAAGATTGCAGCGTTATAAAGAGGTACCACATCGTAAACGCCAAGACGATCGCTGGTATTCAGATCGATGTAAACAGACCTAGAAACAACGGGGTTTATGTTTTTCAAAAGGACGTTGGGCAAGGCATTCACGACAATGATTGGCGGTGGGTCATGGAGTTTGAAAAAGCCCCTCTCTATCCAGACGGCATTAAGCTTGACGAGGCGACAATATTCCCAGGGATCTCAATTAACCACGGATTGTTCTACACGCTTTACAAGTCAACGTCGGAATTCGAATTGATTCCTGACGACGGTACTAGTCGGAAACGGGTTGGTAAGGTGGCTCTGATGGTCGGAGGCAACATTCATCTGCAAAATGACGGCGACGTGACGTTGGTCATTAGACGGAAATTCCCTCAAGGACCTCTCGTTTACCCGTTACCTTGGGTTAGAGACAAGTGTTATCAGATTGACGTTACTAACCTATGTATGAAAAACGGAGCACGGTGCGAGCCCGGCGACTACGGCGCAAAGGAAAACGATTTCTATCTCACCTACGACACCTTCACGAAACCGATCGACGCACCGGTATACGCTTTGCACCGAACGGTGTCGAATACACCCGCTGATCTGCCTCCTCATGTCTGCTTTGACCGGCATGCTGACGAGCACAAAAGGTCCAGCAACGATGCTCCCTGCGGGCCAATGAGTGCAGGTGGCGGCGGCGGCGGTTAACCGCCGCCACCAGCGCTAATAAATATTTCCGCCGGCCTGAGTGGAGGTTACTGCTCCGTTGTTAACGTTCAACGTGTACGCGACGCCACCTGTCCCGGTCCACGTAGAGAAGTTAAACGTTCCACCCTGCGGCACTTTGTAAACACCGATATTCAAATACGTCAGCGGAGTTCTGTCAGCCAGGACCTGCGCCGGCCCAGGCGCCTGAAGAAAATACGCGGCGCCACTTCCAACCATCGTGCCGGCACCGTTTGGCGTGACGAGTATCGCCGTTTCTTCATCGATCCCGATCCCTCGCGGCTGCGCGGCCCAACCGTTGTTGACAATCCGCGCCAGAAACACAAGCGACCGTCCCATTCGATCGCGCGTCACAAAATGTGAGTCGTACAACTTGTTCACTCCCAAGACCGACTGAAACAGATCTCGATCCAGCGTGACATATCGATGAAACGGATTCGCGAGCGCCTGACTCGACGTCACAGATCCAAGCTGGCCCGTGTAAATGAATTGACTCAACACCGCGAGACCCGCACTCGTCCCACCAACTGGCGCCTGCTTCGTGTTTAGAAGAAAGTTCACTCCGGTTTGCACTGCCGTGCCTCGCCACAGCGCAACGTAAGTTGACTGATCACCACCTGCGATCCACAGAGCCTCAGCGTTTTGTATGTGGCTACTGACGTAGGCGGAGTTTGCACCTGTAACACTGGTGATAATGATCGTCTCGATCGAATCCATCTGCGGACAGAGCTGTTGGATGTACGGATTGTAGGCGTCTGTGCCGGAGGTCCTGATCACAACGAAATCGCCGCCGCCCGCGCGCTGACACATCCACTGAAACGCGGCATCGACGTCTGTGCCTCCGCCCATCAGAACCAGTCCGGGGCTTAAGTTCTGAGACTGTTGCGCGTCAGCAGGATTACCAACAATGAATGCCTGAAAACCCTGCTTGGGCGCGGCGGAAAGAGACGACGCAAGAAGGCAGGCGACGCCGAACGTGAGAACCGATCTAAAAACGACACGAAAAGGCACTGCAACGAGACAACGCGTAAGCATGAGAGGCCTCCTGAAGAGATGAAGTTAGAGCTGGCGTGGGAGTTATATCACCTGCGAGGTCGGAAAGAAAAAATTTTTCCTACGCTTCTTCAAGTTTGTCTTTCACCGGCACCTGCGTCTTTCGTTCGCCTTGCGAGGACGACTCGACCAGTCGAGCACAGATTAACTTGGCCGAGGTTCGCACCGAAATCGTGAACCCGAAGAACGGCCCGAAGTCCTGCGTCGCCGGCATACTCGTGATGAACAGTCCTGGAACCGAGCTTTCGAAGTGATCGTCGAGAACAGGAAAACCATTTCGCGTTTCGAGCCGTTGAAGAAGATTAACGGTGAGATACGGCAGACGCGCGATATCGACTTTGTATCCCGTGGCGAGCACGATTTGATCGACGTTCAGTTTTTCTCCATTGCTTAACTCCGCTTCCAGTTCGCCGTTCGCGCGCTCGATGCAACTGACGAGTTGCGTATGCGGCCAGACTCTTAGCCGATCCGACTTCAGACGTGGTTCGAGCCATGGTTCGAGTTTGAGTCTTCCTTCGGACCACATTCTTTGCGTGATCGCGTCTTTTTCTTGTTGCGACAAACGGCGGAACCAACTCGGATCGTCTGCGACAATGTCTACGAGATCATTCACCCACGACCAATGGGCGACTTCGAACGTCGGAGTCGCGTGTCTATGCGAGATGTGAACAGCGGCCGCCCCGGCTTCGAGGAGTAGCGCCGCCCACTCGAACGCACTCTGACGCCCACCGATGATCAAGTAGCGTTTGTCCGTGGCGTTGCTGAAGTCTACGAACTCCGATGTGTGTTGAAAACCACCGTACGGAAGTCGCGCGATCAATTCATCAGGCGCGTGCGCGAAGTGTTTGAACCCCGGCGCTAGCACGACCCTGTTTGCTTTGATGACCTCGCCGTTTTGCGTCGTAGCCACAAACGAACCCCCGCTCGCGCGATCGAGTTGCTTCACGTAAACGGGAACAGTCTGAATATTCTTTTGCTGTTGAAACCAATCAGCGTAAGAGAGGTAGAAGTCGAGCGAGAGCGGTTCCACATCCTTAGGTGTCTTGCCTTGCGATTGAACAAACGACTCGATCGTATGAACGTTAAGCGGGTCGAGATGCCAGTCGCACGCGGAGCGTAGAAACATACCCTTTGGCATGTTGCGTCGCCAGAACTCCATCGACTTGCCTGTGACCACATGTTCGATCCCGTCGTGTGCGGCCTGAGCGGCCACCGCCAACCCAAACGGTCCGGCACCAATGATCAAGAGATCAGTATTCATTTACTTGCGCGTTCCTCCTGGTCCTAACGGCCTCGAAAAGATACTCATTCAGAGCTTGGTAGTTCAAACGAACTGCATTTTGCTCAGACAGTCACGCCTTAGTGCACCGTGCTATAATCCATCCACGCGAAGAACAACGGAAGATTTTCCCCGACTTTATCGATCTAAGTAGTGTCAATAAAGCGTTCAGTACGGAGGCACGACGATGTCTGAGCTCGTCGTGGATACAGGAGACGTTGGCCACGCTGGTCTCGTGACTTCGCGTTCGCTGGTTGTGCGCGCCGCTGCTACCGCTCTGTTAGTTGCTCTCGGTTATTACATCGGGGCGAAGATTGGCTTCGCCTTGACCTTTCAACCTCAGCCGGTTTCGACACTTTGGCCGCCTAACTCAATCCTCTTCGCTGCGTTGTTAATGTCCTCCACGCGTTCGTGGTGGTTTCTGCTGCTCGCAGCGTTCCCGGCGCACGTGTTAGTGCAAATCAACGCGGATATACCGGCGACCATGATCCTCTGCTGGTATATAAGCAACTGTAGTGAAGCTCTCATTGGCGCCTCGCTTATGCGATACCTCACGAACTCGGAAGTGCGCTTCGATACCACTCGTCACGTTTCATTTTTCATCCTGGTAGCGTTGCTCGGGCCATTTCTTTCTTCATTTCTCGATGCGGCCTTCGTAAAGCTCAATCACTTTGGCAGCAGTCCTTACTGGGACGTGTTCCGCACCCGGTTCTTCTCGAACGTGCTCGCTTCCTTGACGCTCGTGCCTCTAATCGTGACATGGGGCCGCAGCGAACTGTCATTTTTAAAGGGTTTGCCCTGGAAGCGTTATTTGGAAGCTTCTCTCCTTGTTCTTGGACTGCTAATTGTCGGGCTGGTGAGTTTTAGTTTTCGCACTGCCGGCCAGGACATGAGACCGGCGTTGTTATACCTCCCGTTGCCGGTTTTGCTTTGGGCTGCGATACGTTTTGGTCCGAAGGGCTCAACTTTGGCGCTGATCGTTGTGAGTATATTTGAGATTTGGGGAGCGATTCACGGCTTCGGACCGTTTGCCACTCAAACTCCTGAAATGAATGCATTGTCAGTGCAGCTCTTCCTGATTTTGGCCTCGTTGCCGCTGATGTTTCTCGCGGCATTAATTAAAGAGAGAGAACGCGCGCAGCAGATTGCGTCACACAAACAGGAAAGGCTGGTGCTGGCGCTCGATGCAACCCAAAGGGCTTCGCGCGCATTGGGCGATAGCGAGGAGCAACTCCGTCGCAGTCGTAACCAGATCCGGAAGTTGCTCGGTCGATTAATTGACGTGCAGGAAGCTGAGCGACGCCGTATTTCCCGCGAGTTGCACGACGATTTGAATCAGAAGATCGCGACGTTGTGCGTGAGGATCAGCCGCGTCAAGAGAAAGCTGCCGATGCAGGATGATGACCTGGTGGTCGAGTTGGACGAGTTGCGTGCAACCGCCAACGATCTCACTGACGAAGTACGAAGATTGTCTCATCAACTGCATCCTGCTGTGTTGGAGCACCTGGGACTGGTAACCGCGCTCGAGTCGTTCATTGAGAGTTTCACAGACGAAGAACAGATCGACGTGCGAATGAATGCCGAGCTCGGAGATGAACGTGTTCCGTTCCAAACATCTATTTGCCTTTACCGTGTTGCGGTGGAAGCGCTGCGAAACGTATCGCGGCATTCCGAAGCGCAGTCGGCGACAGTTTCGTTGAAGAGAGTTGGGGATGTGTTGGAGTTGCGTGTGTCCGATTCCGGCAAAGGGTTCAACGTTGAAACGTTTCGGCACGAAGCTGGCTTGGGACTGGTTAGTATTGAAGAGCGCTTGCGTTTGCTTCAGGGAAGTTGTGATATCCGTTCGGCGCCACAAGGCGGCACGACGCTCGTGGCGAGGGTTCCGCTCGATGGGTAGGGAATGAACCGAATAAGGCTGTTACTCGCCGACGATCACGTTATGTTCGCGCAAGGGCTGGAGAGTTTGTTGTGCGACGAATTTGATCTGCTCGGCACTGCCAGAAACGGCGAAGAGCTCGTGGAAGCGACGCTTCGTTTGCGGCCTGATGTAGTTCTTGTGGATATCTCGATGCCTGTTTTGAATGGTTTCGACGCGGTGCGCCGGATCAGGGATGCGGGTAACGAGGGCAAGATCATCTTCGTGACAATGCACGACGACGCGACACTTTTGGCCGAGGCGTTTCGTTGCGGTGGGTCTGGTTACATTCTGAAACAGGCTGCCGGAGAAGAGCTGATCAACGCGATCAGAGAGGTCGCGCAAGGCCGCAATTACGTCTCGCCACTTGTAAAGAACCTGCCCGAAGAACCTCTGATGGTTCACGCGCAAAAGACCACAATCACGCCACGACAGCGCGAAGTGCTGGAACTGATCAGTCGCGGTTTTACGATGAAAGAGATCGCAGCGCGTTTGAATATCTCGACCCGCACTGCCGAGTCGCACAAATATGAAATGATGCAGACGTTAGGCGTTGAGACGACCGCGGAGCTGATCACGTATTCGTTGCGGCTGGGTCTGATTTCGTAAGTCCGGTCAAAGAGG
>DASZDV010000757.1:0-1672 GCA_035941575.1 Pyrinomonadaceae bacterium | reverse complement strand
ATCCGGCGCATGTCCTGCTCGTGGTGCATGCCGTGGATCACGCTGCCCGCGCCGAGAAACATCAGCGCTTTGAAGAACGCGTGCGTCATCACGTGAAAGATTCCGATCACAAACGCGCCCACACCGCAGGCCATGAACATGAAACCGAGTTGGGATACGGTCGAGTAAGCGAGGACTTTCTTAATATCGTTTTGAGTTATGCCGATTGTTGCCGCGAAGATCGCGGTGGCGGCGCCGACTAGCGCCACGACCAGCAGCATCGTTTGTGAGTGCTGAAAGATGACGTTGGTGCGTGTCACCATGTAAAGCCCGGCGGTCACCATCGTCGCGGCGTGAATCAGTGCGGAGACTGGAGTTGGACCAGCCATCGCGTCAGGCAGCCAGACGTGCAGCGGAAGTTGTGCAGACTTACCGCACGCGCCAATGAAGAGCCCCAACGCGATCCACGATAGCAATCCCCAATGGCCGATCGTTTCAATTGGGAACGTTTTTGCCTGGTCGAAGACCTGCGTGTATTGCGCGCTGCCGAACGTGGCGATGATGCCGAAGATTGCGAGCGCAAAGCCGAAGTCGCCCACCCGGTTGGTGATGAATGCTTTGCGTGAAGCGTTCGCGGCTTCCTGGCGATCGAAGTAGTAACCGATGAGCAGGTAAGAACAAAGACCCACGCCCTCCCACCCGACAAACATCATCACGAAGTTTGAGCCCATCACAAGCACGAGCATCGCAAACATGAACAGGCCCATATAGGCGAAGAAGCGATAGAAACCCTTCTCGCCGTGCATGTAACCGGTCGCGAAGATGAAAATGCACAAGCCGACGCCGGTGACGATGAGCATGAAGACGGCTGACAGCGGATCGAGTTGGTAGCTCCACTCGATGTTCAGCAGCGCGTAACGAGCCGGCTCAGCAAGGCTGAGGAAAAACCCCTGGATTTCACCGGGTTGCGCTGGAGGCAGCGAGGTCGCTGCTTCCTGTTTTGCCTTCTCGAGTTCAGCCGGCGTGCGTTCGTGTTCATTTACCCTGACTGCGCCGGCGGGAATCCAGTTGAAACTAAAACCGTCCTGGCTGGTTAAGTAAGGCTTGGGCCATTCGGCGTGACCGCCAAATCCATAGGAGTAAACCGCCGCCACGCTAATGAGAAACGAGAGTGCAACCGATCCAACCGCGATGCCTCCGATTACTGGCTCGGAAAAACGAAGTTTCCGGCCGAGGAGGCCGTTGATAGCGGCGCCGAGCAGTGGTAGCAGGGGAACTAACCAGATGTATTTGATCATGAAGGCGAAAATATAGGTCCAATAGGTCTTATAGGACCTATCACCACTTCAAAAGGTCAATCTCGTCTACCCAGATCGTTTCCTTGTTCCTGTACAGCGCGATGACAATTCCAAGACCAATCGCCGCTTCGGCTGCGGCGACGACGATCACAAACACGGTGAAGATCTGCCCCGCCAGCGCGTTGACGCTGCCCGTCTCCTGAAGATAGCGAGAGAAAGCGACGAAGTTGAGATTCGCGGCGTTGAGAATCAACTCGATCGACATGAAGATCACGATGATATTGCGCCGCGTTAACACCCCCGCCACGCCGATAATGAAAAGCAGCGCGCCAATCACCATGAACTTCGACAGATCAGGATTAGTCGCGGCGTGTTTCATTTGGGCCCAGCGACCG
>DASZDV010000756.1:0-3129 GCA_035941575.1 Pyrinomonadaceae bacterium | reverse complement strand
GAAACTGGCGAAGTGTTGTCGGGCGGAAACTTTCACGGCGCGCCACTCGCGATCGTTTTCGACTACGCCGCCATCGCTTTGACAGATCTGATCAGTATCACTGAACGCAACATCATGAATCCCGATGAAATTCCCGGCTGCGCAGTTAAGAACGGCGGTAGACCTTCGTTTGCATCAGGATTAACAAGGCGATCGATGCGGCGTTCAGTGATACTGATCAGATCTGTCAAAGCGATGGCGGCGTAATCGAAAACGATCGCGAGCGGCGCACCATGAAAGTTTCCACCCGACAACACTTCGCCAGTTTCTGAAAACACCAACGGATTGTCCGTCGCGCTACCGCTTTCAATCTGCACGACGTCTGTCGCATGGGCCAACGCTGTTCGCACCGCGCCGTGGACCTGAGGCATGCAGCGCAAACTGTACGCGTCCTGAACTCGCGGATCGTTCTCGACGTGTGACTTGCGAATCTCACTTTCCTGCAACAAGTCGCGCAGGTGTGCGGCTACTGCAACCTGCGCCGGATGTGGCCGAGCAACGTGTATGCGCTCGTCGAATGCGACGGGAGTTCCGCGCAACGATTCGAGCGTCATCGCTCCGGCAACGTCCGCGAGACGGACGAGCTTGTCGGCACGATGAAGTGCGATCGCGCCAACTGCGCCCATCGCCTGTGTTCCGTTCAGCAGCGCCAGACCTTCTTTCACTTCCAGTTCCAGAGGTGTGATGTTCGCGCGTTGTAATGCAACGCTGCCGGAAAGACGTTCGCCTTTGAAAAACGCATCACCTTCGCCGATAGCTGCGAGGGCGAGATGGGCCAACGGAGCTAGGTCGCCGCTGGCGCCGACGGATCCTTTTTCGGGTATGACGGGAGTCACACTGTGTTCGAGCATCGCAATCAGTGTTTCGATCACGAGTGGACGCGCGCCGCTGAAGCCGGTGGCGAGTACGTTCGCACGCAGCAACAGCATTGCGCGTGCTTCGACTTCGGACAAGGGTTCACCCAAACCACACGAATGACTGCGAACCAGGTTCAGTTGCAGTTGTCGCAAGTCGGAAGGATCGATACTGACGTCTGAAAGTTTGCCGAAACCGGTGTTGACGCCGTAGACGGTGCGCTTTTCCGTGACGATCTGTTCGACTACACGCCGCGATTCTTCTATGCGCAGGCGTGCGTCGGCGCCGAGAGCGACATGCTCTTTTCCGGTTGCGACGTCTACGATTTGCTGAAGAGTAAGTTGTTGACCGTTAAGCTCAAGCATCTTGTGATTGACGATTTTCGATTTCCGATTGCCGATTTGCAACCGGAGACACACCTATGGACGTGAGAAATCGGCAATCGGCAATTGAAAATCGTCAATCTCTACCGACCAACTTCGACTGGCTTGTCCGGGGTCTCACTGATGTCGATCTTCTTAAACTCGCCTGTCGCTCCGGCACTGCGGACGCGTTGCCGCGCGCGTTTGGCACGAACCGTGGTCCGTCTCGTGGTCGCGGCAGTCCAGCTCGTCATCCGCTTGAAAGGCCGCAACGAGAATTCGTGCTTCGGGAGCACCTCTCCGGTCGCCTCGCGCAAACGCAGAGTGCCGATCGCGAAAACGAAGATCGCCGCATTGAACACGACGCCGACGACGAAGACGATCCAACCTGGAACAACCCCCACTGTCGCGCGCTCGATGAACGCATCGAAATCGCGCGCCGGTAGCGGCGATAAATACACTTTCAAATTCCAACTCAGCGCCAACAACGCAAAGATCCACAGATAGTTTCGACGCAAACGCCGTCCAATCGCTTCCCACTCCGTGATCGTAAAGTGGGGCGTCGTTAGATCGGCAGCGAGGTGTTCGGCCCAAGCTTCATCGGCGATCTGGTTTTCAGGTGCGAGCAAATGAGCGAAATATCCTGTTTCCAAAATGCGCACGCGGCTGGACCAGATCTCGTAATACCGGTAACGCCTGGCTTCCATCAACAGGAAGATCGCGACCAGTATCGAGTTTATAGGTATGACGAAGTGTGGGTTGTTTGGTGAACTAAAAACAAATGAAAGCGTTGCACCCGCGGTGATGACTGCCCAGTTAGTTGTTGTATCGAGACGGTTTCGCCAGGTATTCGATCGCTGCACCTCGCCGCGATAGAAGTGAATCATGGCGGTGTTGAATTCCGTCGGGCTCATGCGGCGCATCAGGGCTGAGGGAGATTGGGCGCTGGTGTCCGTGAGTGGTTCGGCCGCAGCCGGTGGCCTAAGCCTGCCTGCACCTCTTTCTGACGTTAGTTGACCGCTACCTCTTTGACTTGCTTCGGTGGACATTGGGACCTGTTGTATGGAGCGCGCCACCAGACGGGAGCGCGGAACTCCGGGAAATCGATAATAGCACGCCGCCTCACTCAATGCCCGCATTCTTTGCCCGCAAACTACCTTCCTTGACACTGTTTTAGAGCACACCTATAGTGGCCGTTCGTTGTTTGAAGGAAGCGAAGTTAGTGAAAACTGCCGCGGAAACTGAGGTTGATGAGCACTGGATGCGGCAGGCGCTGGCCGCGGCTCGAGAAGCACGAAGTTGTGGCGAGGTGCCGGTCGGCACTTGTGTTGTCAATGGAGATGAACTTCTCGCCGTTTCCGGCAACCGCACCCGGACTGATTGCGATCCCACTGCACACGCTGAAATCGTCGCCCTGCGCGAAGCCGGCCGTAAGCTCGGCAATTACCGGCTAACAGGCGTTGATGTTTATTCGACGATTGAACCATGTGCGATGTGCGCCGGCGCTTTAATCCAGGCACGCATCCGGCGCCTGGTGTACGGCGCCGCAGACGAACGCGCTGGAGCCGTCCGTAGTCGTTTTCGCATTTGTGATACGGATTTTTTGAATCATCGCATCGAAGTGAGAGAAGGCGTTCTCGAGGATGAATGCCGGATGCTGATGCAGGAGTTTTTCCGCAGCAGGCGAACTGAATAAAGACGCGGAGAGGTCGCATAGTGGATTAGTGCACCGGTCTCGAAAACCGGAGTGGGTTAACGCCCACCGTGGGTTCGAATCCCACCCTCTCCGCCATGAAATCTCCGATTGTCGATTGCCGATTGGCGATTTCGCGGAGCCACTCTGCTATCAAAAACGGCAATTGGAAATCGACAT
>DASZDV010000755.1:0-9413 GCA_035941575.1 Pyrinomonadaceae bacterium | reverse complement strand
AACAGCTGTTCAAGCACAACGCGTTGCGAGAGCACGGACTTGAACTCGTTGTAGATCAGGAAAACTCTATCGATGCCGGTGTCTTCAGTGTAGAGCTTGATGATGGCCCGCGCGACCTCGAGCGCTTCAGAGAATTCGACTCGGCCTTTACCAGTCAGCCCGAGATACTCCGCCGCAATAACTGCATGACGGTTGCGAAAGAAATCGCGACCTTTGCGTCCGATCGCGAGCAGCTCAACGGTTTTGTCGGAGTTGTCTCTGAAGAACGCTTGCGCGGCTTTCGTCAGGTTGGTGTTGAAAGCGCCGCACAATCCTTTATCGGCTGTGATTAGAACCAACAGGTAACGTTGGTCACCGCGGAGATCGAGCAGTGGATGATGAAAGTCTTCATCGGTCCGTTTTGCGAGTTCGCCTAAAACTTCCCCCATCTTGTTTGCAAACGGACGCGCAGTTACAACGCGGTCCTGCGCGCGTTTGAGCTTCGCCGCAGAGACCATCTTCATGGCCTTAGTGATCTGCTGCGTGTTTTTCACCGACTTGATGCGCCGGCGGATGTCGAGAAGATTAGGCATCGCTTATGTCTTATGCAGGCTGTGGCGCCGCTGCCGCTGACGGTCGCGTTGCTCCAGACGGAACAAAGTCAGTTCCTTCCGCAGCCTGTTTCTGCCATTCGTCCTTGAAGTCTTCCAGCACCTGTTTGAGTTCAGCTTTGATCTCATCGGTCAAAGATTTCTTTTCAGCGATCGATGCAAGGAGACCAGGATTCGAACTCTCAACAAAGCTGAGCAACGTCGATTCAAACCGTCGCACGTCTTCAACAGCAATGTCGTCGGTGTAGCCGTTGGTCGCAGACCAGATAACGAGCACTTGGTTCGCCACGTCCATTGGTTTGTACTGCGGTTGTTTAAGAATTTCCGTGAGACGCTGGCCGCGCGCCAATTGTGCTTGCGTAGCTTTGTCGAGATCGGAACCGAACTGAGCGAAGGCCTGCAACTCGCGAAACTGCGCGAGGTCGAGACGCAGCGTTCCGGCTACTTGCTTCATCGCTTTGATCTGTGCTGATCCACCCACACGCGACACGCTGTTGCCCACGTTAATAGCCGGACGGAAACCGCTGTTGAAAAGGTCGGCTTCGAGAAAGATCTGGCCGTCAGTAATCGAAATCACGTTAGTTGGAATGTACGCCGAGATGTCGCCTGCCTGGGTCTCGATGATCGGCAAACTCGTCAACGAACCACCGCCTTTGAGATCGGAAAGTTTTGCGGCGCGCTCCAAAAGACGCGAGTGCAGATAGAAAACGTCTCCCGGGTAAGCCTCGCGACCCGGTGGCCGCCGGAGCAGCAGCGAAATCTCACGGTAAGCGGCGGCCTGTTTCGAAAGATCGTCGTAAATCGTGAGCGCGTGTTTGCCGTTGTCGCGGAAGTACTCGCCCATGGCAGCGCCGGAATAAGGCGCCAGGAACTGCATGGCTGCGGGATCTGAAGCCGTCGCCTTGATGACGATCGTGTAATCCATCGCGCCAAAGTCCTGAAGTGTTTTCACGACCTGCGCGACCGTTGAAGCTTTCTGGCCGATGGCGACGTAAATGCAGATTACGTCTTTTCCTTTTTGGTTGATGATCGTGTCGACGGCTACGGCAGTCTTGCCCGTTTGGCGGTCACCAATGATCAGTTCGCGCTGACCACGACCGATGGGCACCATCGCGTCGATTGCTTTGAGACCGGTTTGCAGTGGCTCCTTCACCGGCTGGCGATCCACGACGCCTGGCGCGATACGTTCCACGGGGTTGTAGTGCTCGGTGACGATTGGACCACCATCGTCGATCGGGTTACCAAGCACGTCTACGACGCGACCGATTAGAGCCTCGCCGACAGGCACCTGCATGATGCGGCCGGTGCGTTTTACGAGATCACCTTCGCGGATAGCCTGAAACTCACCGAACAACACCGCACCGACTTTATCTTCTTCGAGGTTTAGCGCGAGTCCGCGAACATCGTGCGGAAACTCGAGCAGTTCGCCGGCCATCACTTTTTCGAGGCCGTGAATCTCGGCGATGCCGTCGCCGATCTTGATCACCGTCCCCACTTCAGTCACCGTCACGCCCGTATCGAAGTTCTCGATCTGCTTGCGGATGATGTCGTTGATTTCGCTGGCTCTTATTGGTTCCATGATCTCCTCTAAAAATACTTCTGCGCCGCGTCTACTGACCCGCGAGATTCGTTGCCAATCGCTCGAGATGGTTATCCACGGATCCGTCGAGTATCGTTGAACCGATGCGCGCCACCAAACCGCCGATGATCTTCTCGTCAGTGGCGAAGGTTAGTCGCACTGTTCGACCCGTCGCGGCAGCGAGCGTGTCGTGCAATCGTTTTTTCAACTCTTCCGGAATCGGCCGCGCGGTTGTGATCTCCGCCGCAACAACTCCGCCGCGCTCGTCCAGGATCTGATCGAAACGCGCCGCGATTTCCGGCAATTGCGCCAATCGCTGGTTTCCTAATAGTACGCGTAAAAAGCTGGCTGTTGTTTCCCTGATGTGAGTGCGGGAAATTAACTCTTCGAGTACCGTTCGCTTGTTATCGTGGGCTACAGTGGGATTCGCAAAAACTTCTTTCAACTGCGGATTGCCGTCGATTATTGAAGCCCAGCCTTTTATCTCATTCTGGACCTCTCGTTCCTCGCGTCGCTCGATAACCACATCGGCGAGGGCTGACGCGTAGCGACGCGCGACCGTCTGTGAACTCAAACTCTGGCCCTCCTCAGTTCGCCAATACTGTCTTCTATCAGGTGGCGGTCATCTTCCGGCTTCATTTCGCGCCGCACTCTGTCGCGCGCAAACTCGATGCTTCTCTGCGCGAAAAACTGACGCAGCTCTTTACGCGCGATCTTGTCGGCCGTTTCCATTTCGCGCTCCGCCTGTTGCTTGAGTTTTTCGATTTCGCGAGCGGTGGCGCTGGCAACGCGTTGTTTTTCCAGATCCGCTTCCTGGCGCGAATGTTCTTGTACCGCGCGCACGTCGTCGTCAAGTCTGCTCAACAGGGCGTCGGTTTCTGCAACCTTTTCTAACGCGCGCGCCTTTTCTTGCTGAGCGTGCAGCAGCTCCTGCTGAATGTCTTCGCGGCGAGAAGCCAGCGCTTCGCTGATGGGCCGTCGTAGAATGTAGATGCCAAACGCGGTAAAGATCGCCAGATTGAAAAACTTCCAAAGCTCGAGGCCGGGATAGTTGGCCCAGGCGTTCAACCATTCCATCCATTCTCCAGATGCGAGTGCGATCATTTTCTGTTAGCAGTAAGACCCTTCAGATTCTAACGAGCTGACCGGCGCAGCACCTGTGCACTGATCAGATCAGCCACCGTCGCGGCTTCCGACTCAAGCTCCTGACGAACCTTCTGTTCCTGCTGTTTTGTTTGTGCTAGCTGCGCCGCGACGGACTTCGATATTTCGTCTCGGTACAGACGTATCTTCTCGTCCTTTTCTCTTAACGCTGCCGCGCGTTCCTTTTCCAGCAGTCGATATCCTTCAGCGCGCGCCTCGCGCAGCGCCGCGTTGTGCTTCCTCAACTTCTCTTCACTTTCGGCGAGGAGTGCCTCGGCCTCCTTAAGGCGACCAGTGACCTGTCTCTCACGTTCGCTAAGTATTTGATTTACGGGCTTCAACAGCGTTCGATTGAGAATGACGACCATCACGACCACCATGAAGAGGTGGAGCAGTAACGTACCATCAGGAACCAACTGAATTGAGGCCTCGGCGAGAAACATTCGATTGTTCCAACGTAGTGATTAGTCTTGCCTGCGAAAAGCGCGCGAGTCTAACATGCAGCGCCTTCTTCCGCAAAATGGGCGGTAAGCGACGTCGTGGTTTTACATTGTGCTTTGGTTAGCGCCGAAGAGCGGCTTTACATGTTACATCTGGGATGAGGAAAGTAGCAGATTGTAGATTCGATCAAGGTCCTGGTTGCTGAAAAAGCTGATTTCTACCTTGCCGTGTCCCTCGCCGCGAAGTTGCACAATCCGCACTTGAGTTCCCAATGCTCTTCTAAGTTTTGTTTCGGCGGCTCGGATGTTCGGGTCTACAGCAACCGCGGTTTTAGGCGGCGCACCCTCCACCGCTTTTCTAACCAGGTGCTCTGTAGCGCGAACCGACAATGCGCCATCGATTACCTGTCGCGCGATCCGGCGCTGAAGGTCGACGTGCGACAGCCCGAGTATTGTTCGCGCGTGACCAGTTGAGAGCCGCCCCTCGATAACGAGCTTTTGCAAATCATCCGGAAGTTTCAGCAGGCGAAGATAGTTGGTGATGTAAGAACGATCGCGACCGACGCGCGCCGCCAGGGCCTCTTGAGTAAGACCGACGTTTTCAATCAGCCGTTTGTATGCCTGAGCTTCTTCAATAGGATTGAGATCCTCGCGCTGGATGTTTTCGATTAGAGCAATCTCCAGGAGGTCGCTGTCCGGTACGTCCTTGACCACGACCGGCACCTTTGACAGACCCGCCAGGCGCGCCGCACGCCATCGCCGCTCACCGGCAACCAGTTCATATCGATCGCCATGGCGCCTAACTAACAACGGCTGTACTACGCCGTGCGTGCGAATCGAATCTGCCAAGCCCTCCAAGCTGCCCTCGTCGAAATGAGTACGAGGCTGCATCGGGCCGGGGATGATCGAGTCAACGTCAACTTCGGTCGGTTCGGAACCGAGATCGATCGTCTTGTCAGACGACAGCAGAGCTCCCAGACCGCGACCCAGTGCCTTTCGATTCATAGACAATCTCCCGTGCAAGTTGCGAGTAGGCCTCAGCGCCTTTCGAATGTGAGTCGTACGTGATGATCGGCTTTCCGTAACTCGGAGCCTCGGCAAGCCGCACGTTTCGCGGAATAACAGTCTGGAACACCTGAAGACCGTAAAAGTCGCGAAGGTCAGCCGCAACGGCGGCGGACAGGTTGGTTCGTTCGTCATACATGGTGAGAAGCAATCCTTCGATCATAAGGCCAGGATTGTGAAGACGACGGATTCGCGCGAGTGTGTCGAAAAGCTCGGTAACGCCCTCGAGGGCGTAGTACTCACACTGAATTGGCACCAAAAGCGACTTGGCCGCAGTAAGCGCATTCAGCGTCAGCAGTCCGAGTGAGGGTGGGCAGTCGATGATTATGTAATCGTAGTTTGCCTCAATCGGCGCAAGCGCGCGCTTCAGCCGAAACTCCCTCTGCTCGACTTCGACGAGTTCAATTTCGGCGCCGGCGAGATCTTTATTGGCCGGCACGATATCAAGAGCCGGAACCGGCGTCGGCAAGGCTATCGCCGAGATCGGTTCGTCCATCACCAGACTGTGGTAGAGACTCTTACGAAAACTGCCGCGCTGGACGCCCGTTCCCGAGGTGGCGTTTCCCTGCGGGTCCGCATCGACGAGGAGCACCCGATTTCCCCAACTGGCAATAATTGCGGCGAGATTAACCGCGGTGGTGGTCTTACCGACGCCACCCTTCTGGTTTGCCACCGTTATTATTCTGGCCATCTACGGGCGAACACGCCTTCCTGGGAGCAAATTTGCCGTAACCTAACACAGTCCACAGATCTGAGCCACTGCCGATTGTTCGCCAACCGGTTTTAAGTGGGGACACGTGAAACCGGGGACGACTCCTCCGGAACAGTGTTTCACGTGAAACAACTTAGATAGCTTTTTGCTGTACGGACAAGAACACCAACAACGTCGAGAGCGCCGCGGGGGTGAGTCCCGGCAAGCGCCGCGCTTCGCCGAATGTTTGCGGACGCGCCCGATCCAATCGCTCTACCACCTCATTTGAGAGGCCGCTGATAGCCTGGAAGGCCATGTCGCCGGGGATTCTCAAGCCGTCATGCTGGTACAACTTCGCGATCGTTGCCTTCTGGGAGTTTAGATACCCCTCGTATAACGAATCGGCCAAAACCGAGCTGAGATCGGATTCGGTCACCGGCTTTAGCTCGCCGGGCAATAGCGACATGATCAAATTCGCCGTAACCCGAGGACGCTTCGCCAATTGGGCAAGCGAGATTACGTCACCGAGATCCGCGTTGAGGAGAGCACTGACAGCCGCATGCTGCGCATCAGACTTTCGCAGCCGCGTCTCATCCAGTGCCTTTCGCAGTAACGCAAGCCGCGTCTGCCTCGAGTTGAACCGTTCCCAATCGGAATCGCCAACTAGTCCTATCTCGCGTCCATACCGCTCGAGTCTCTCGTCGGCATTGTCATAACGCAGCGCCAACCGGTACTCAGCTCGAGAAGTAAAGATGCGATAAGGCTCGTCAACGCCTTGTTTGATCAGATCTTCGATCAAAACGCCGATGTACGATTCCTCTCGCCGCATCCGAATCCCGCCCCGGTTTTGCGTGTACAGGGCAGCATTTATGCCGGCGATGAGTCCCTGGCAAGCGGCCTCTTCGTAACCGGTCGTGCCGTTGATCTGGCCAGCGTGGAACAGCCCGCGCACGCGCGCGGTTTGCAGGTCAGGGCCAAGTTCTCTCGGATCGACAAAGTCATACTCGATCGCGTAACCAGGTCGAATCACACGTGCTTCATCAAGGCCTGGGATCATCCTGACCAAATCTTGCTGCAATTCCGCCGGCAACGAAGTTGAGAATCCGTTCAGATACACCTCGTTTGTGTCATGACCCTCCGGTTCAAGAAAGAGTTGATGGCGAGACTTATCGGAGAATTTAACGACCTTGTCCTCGATCGACGGACAATACCGGGGACCTACGCCCTTAATTGCACCCGAATACAGCGGTGATTCTGAAAGATTCTGCCGGATGGAATCATGAACTTCAGGCGTCGTGTACCCGATGTGGCAATTGATCTGTTTCTGCTCCAAACGATCCGTCGAGAACGAAAACGGCACTGGAACCTGATCGCCTGGCTGAGGTTCAAACGCGTCCCAGTCAATCGTGCGACCGTCCAACCGCGGCGGCGTCCCTGTCTTCAGCCTCCCCACGGGAAATCCCAGCCGCTTCAGCGATTCTGCCAACTCAATCGACGGCGGTTCACCGGCTCGTCCACCCCGATACGTTCGACGGCCGGTGTGAATCAGGCCGTTGAGAAATGTTCCGGTCGCCACGACGACAGCCCTGGCGCTGAAACGACGGCCGTCTTCGAGCTCAACACCTGCGACCTCTCCGTGATCGAGAATGAAGTCAACGACCTTTCCCTGACGCAGGTGCAAATTCGACGTTCCTTCGAGGGTCCTCCGCATCTCTGCGCGGTACCGCATCCGATCTGCTTGCGCCCGTGGAGACTGCACGGCAGGACCACGCGAACGGTTTAGGAGGCGGAACTGAATACCGGTCCGGTCGATGACGCGTCCCATAATGCCGCCGAGCGCGTCAATCTCGCGCACGAGATGTCCTTTGGCGATGCCTCCGATCGCGGGGTTACAAGACATCTGCCCGACTAGATCCAGATTGAGCGTGATGAGTCCAGTCTCGGCGCCAAGACGCGCTGCGGCCGACGCCGCCTCACAGCCGGCATGTCCAGCACCAATCACGATGACATCAAAACGCTCGTCGAACATCGCTACTTCCCAATACAGAACGTCGCGAAGATTTCTGACAGTATATCTTCGGTCGTTTTTTCACCGGTGATCTGACCCAACCACTTCAACGCGTTGTGTAGCGGCGCCAAAATCAACTCTTCACTATGACGGTCGAGAAAGCACGCGCGCGCCGACTCCAATTCTTTCTTCGCGTTGCAAAGCAGATCGTAATGACGGGCATTCGTAATCAACAAACTTCCGTTGTCTGCTCCGCTGCTGTTCAGCTTCGCAAGAATAGCACTGTGAAGCGACGGCAATCCGTCACCGGTTCGTGCTGATACGTTAATCGGTGTTACATCGTCAACACAACTTGCGAACGGCTGAAACGATGGAAGATCACTCTTGTTCATCACCACAAGGCGGCACGCACCAGTAGTTCGATCCAAGAGATCGCGGTCCTCTGGTCCAAGTTCGCTCGAACCATCGAGCACCAGCAGAACGAGATCCGCATCTCCCATAGCGCGATGCGTGCGTTCGATACCGAGCGTCTCAACGTCATCAGTTGTTTCGCGCAGTCCGGCCGTATCAGTCAGGATAACGGGCACGCCTCCAATGTCGATTGCTTCCGACAACGTGTCTCTCGTGGTGCCTGGAACATCTGTTACAATCGCTCGCTCATGTCGCACTAAACTATTGAATAGACTGGACTTACCAACATTCGGAGGGCCGGTAATGGCAACGCGCGCGCCGTCCTGCAACAGCCTGCCCGCACTGTAGCTCGCGCTAAGATGTCCAACTCCGGCAATAACCGAGTCGAGCGCCTGTTCAATATGGTCCAACTGCGGCGCCGGCAGATCGTCCTCAACAAACTCCAGCGCCGACTCCAACAACACGATCACCTCAACCAACTTCTCTTTGAATGGATCGAGCGCCTTTGATAACTCGCCATTCAATTGTCGGTTTGCTTGTTTGACTGCTGCGTCAGTTTGCGCGGCGATGAGATCTCGAATCGCTTCCGCTTGCGCCAGATTGATCTTTCCGTTCGTCAATGCGCGCAGCGTGAACTCTCCTGGTCCAGCCAGCTCCGCACCCAGTTCGAGAGTCACATCGACGATGCGTCGCACGATCGCAGGGGATCCGTGACAGCTAATCTCTACAACATCTTCTCCAGTTAGTGAGTGCGGGGCCTGAAAACAAGTTACTAAGACTTGATCGATGATCTCTGCGTCATTGCCCGCCTTCAAATTCGTTAGCGTCGCGCGCCTTGCGTCGAACGCATCGACCTCGGCCATGCGCTGCACGATTGCAAGCGCTTGCGGTCCACTCAGACGAATTACCGCCAGAGCGCCGCGGCCTCTGGGTGTCGATAGTGCAACGACAGTACTCATCGCGAGTTGTGGGGAATGTCAGAGAGCTGGTGGGTTTAGCTCTTTGAGAATGCTCTTAACTACTCTTGGCTGAAGAACTCTTCTTAACAATTCTTAACTTCCGTTCAGAACCTTCGCCGATTGACTCCGTTGAGAGATCCGGACTGTCTGCAAGCGTCAGATGAATAATTCGTCTCTCATTCGCGCTCATCGGCTCAAACGTAAACGCCATCCCAGTTTGTCGGACACGGTTAGCAGCGAGATTCGCCATGGCTTGCAACTCTGCTTCGCGCGTCGCGCGGAATCCGTTAACGTCGCAAACCAATCGCCCGCTTCCCACGAGGCTACGTCCAAACACCTGGTTGATGAGGTGCTGCAAAGCCTCTAACAGCTCTCCCGTTTGCGCTTGCAGCAACTCGGCATCCTTGCCAGAAATGTCCAGGACTTCACCGCCAACTCCGTGCGTAACCTTAACCTGCAAATGCAGGCCTGTTGCTTCGAAGACGTCTTCGAGATACTGCGCGGCCTGTTGTGTAACTTCCGTCATC
>DASZDV010000754.1:0-8893 GCA_035941575.1 Pyrinomonadaceae bacterium | reverse complement strand
ACTCCCACGCGGCAACTTTCCGAGACTGTCGGCAACAAGCGTACGAATATCGTTTGGGTTCAGATCTCCAACAATCACCAGCAGCAGGCGCGAAGTTGCCATTACCTGCGTGTGGTAACCACGGAGATCCTGCGGCGTGAGTTTCGCCACCGTCTCCGGCGTCCCGCTCGTGCTGTTCAAATACGGATGACCCGCGTAAGCGACGCGCTCTTGTAGTTTCTGCAAGTAAACATCCGGATTGTCCGTGTCGTCGCTGAGCGAGACCACCATTCGCTTTTGCACGAGCGACACGTCTTCATTCGTAAACGAAGGCCGCAGCGCAACGTCCGTAAAGATCTGCCACGACCGATCAAAGTACATTCTCGTGCAAGCGAGCGACAACACCGAGTAATCATTGTTAGAGCTGCTGCCGATCACCGTGCCCATTCGCGACAGTTCGCTCCGCATCTTCGCGCGCGGAAAATTCGCACTCGCTTCCGTAGCGACGCTGAGCATCAACGACTCAATACCGGCATTTTGCGCGTTGATGTTAGCCGAGCCTCCGCGAACAAACAGTCCCGCCGCCACGGTTAAACTACCCTCGCGCCGTTTCAGCAAAACCTTCAGACCGTTAACATCAAACTCACTGACGAGCGCCGCCTGCTTTGCAACGACGCTCTGAACCGTCTGTTGCCCCTGAGCTCTGCCCTGCTGCTTAGCATGCGAGGCTTCACTCCCAACAACGACGAGAGCCATCAGCAACCACGCGCTAACCAACCGTCGCACCCAACTCCCTCGATTCTGTGTTTTCTGTTCTGACTGTTTCATTGATCTACTCGTTTTCATTTACCCATTAACTCTTCCGGTTGGATTTTCACTTGATTCTGTGACTCGTTAGACATCAACGCGAGTCCGATGTGCGGTTTGCCTTGAATGTATGTCGTTACGTAACGGCTAATATCAGCGCGTGACGTCGCGCGCAGACGCGGCAGGTAACCGCGAAAATACTCGAGACCCGTCGACGCCCACCAGAAACTAAGCGTGTGCGTGTAGTCGCTCAGTTTTTCGCGTGAGTAAAGATCGTCAGCCTCGAGCAATGCCTTGGCGCTTTCGAGTTGTTCGTCCGTGTAGTAGTCCTTGTCGTTGAAATGCGCGACCTCTTCGTAAAGCGCTTTGATCGCAGCGCGCGCTTTGTCGGGAGTTGTTTGCGCAATCAGCTGAATTGGACCGACGTTGCGCTGTGTGTAGTAACTAAGATCGACTCCCGTCACGAGACCCGTGTCGACGAGGTTTCGCTGAAACCGGGAATTTGGCTGACGCAGGATGAATGAAAAGACGTCAGCAGCGTAGGTTGCTGCGTCGTCCTTGCCAATCGATGGGCCGTGCCAACCGATATTGATGATTACGTTCTGTACCGGTTGCAGAATCACTGCTCCTTCACTCTTAGCCAGCGGCGGATGCTCAACGAGCGGAAACTCGACAAACGGATCTTTCGGCCGCCGAGGCCAATCCCCGTAGAACTCCTGGGCCATCTGCAACACCTCGGCTGGATTGACGTCGCCCGTCAACACCAGCGCTGAGTTATTCGGCACGTAGTACCGCTGCTGAATCAACTTCATCATGTCGGTCGTCGAACCGGAAACGGTCTCGCGATTACCCAACGGGTTTTTCCGGCTCGGATACTTCGAGAACAGGCGGTTGTTCATCTCCTGGCTCAGGTAAAAGAACGGATTCGACTCGTTGCGATCAATCTCGCCGATAACCACCTGCTTCTCGCGCCCAAACTCACGTTCATCAAACAATGGATAGCGCGCCGCGTCCTTCATGAACTGCATCGCCGTACGAAGGTTTGGACTAGTGGTCGTGAAGTAATAATCGACGACTTCCTCGCGCGTCGTGCCGTTGTAAGCTATCCCCATCTGACCAATTGCGCGGAGATAATCCTCGGCATTCGCGATGGCGCGGTTCTGTTTGAAGAACATGTGCTCGTACAAGTGCGACAAGCCGTTCAACTCTGGCGGTTCAGTGTAAGAACCGTTCCTAACTGCGAGTTCGATAGTGACCAGCGGGATGGAATGATCTTCCAGAATGATCACTTCCAAACCATTAGGCATCACATGGCTGAGTAGTTTGGCTTCGGGAATGCGCGCCGGCGCCGTTGCGGCAGCTTTCGGACTGGTTGTCGCTGATCTTGTCGTTTGGCGCTGCGGGACTGCTCCGAACAGGAGCGTTGAAGGTGTTAGTAAACAAAATAGAAACAGAGTTACCAGGAAGCTTCGTTTCACGTATATAAATCCGTCCTCTCAGTTGCCTTTCGATTCTGTTGCTCGACAAATAGATGTCGAGGTTAGCTTGAGGAAGGGAAATTCACAAATAGGTGTGAGGCGCGGCGAGAATAAGACCACAGATTTAGCGCTTCTTTGCGATGATTGCGCGGGCTTTCTGTCGCAACGCGGTCCGGTATGCAGCAGCGTCCGTGCCTACGGCGTTCGAGAGCCAGTGAATTCGCGGCGTTCCCCGTGAAGTGGTTTCGCCGGTCATCTGCATTGAATAGGTCCGCCTGTCGTTGGGCACAAACAGAACCAGCCGCCGGAGATTACGACTTTCGCTTGAATCTTTTCCGCTGAACAACAACTCCGGATAACCGTCCTCATCGGCGTCAACCAGTTCAGTGGTCCAGGTCGCATGACTGAAACCTTCGCTGTCGAGTCGTCCCTGCGCACTCAGGCGATATTTGCCGTCACGTTTTTGCAGCAAGACAAAACTGCTCGTGCCGGCTTTTCTTTGGTGGTTCACGGCAACGATCGCCGTACCTGCATCGGTGTCAACAATCTCGGTTGCGCCAAGCGATCCACGAACAAACCGAGCGGCTATCTTTCGGGCTTGTTCCAGCGTTAACTGATCCACCAGAAACGGAGGCTGAATGCGCGGTTCTACTCTACTTTCAGTACCGGTATTCGCTGTGGTGCGCCAGGACGCGGGCGTCATTTGGACCTGCGAAGCAGCAACGGGAAGCGCATCGTTTGGAATGCGGAGTTCGGGCGCACTTTGTCCCGTGTAACCCCACGCTAACAGTGCTCCAAACGTTGTCACTAAAACCAGCGGCGCGCCTACGCGGAACACAAGGCTGCGCCCGGCGTCGGCCGCCGCCACCATTGCCGAAAGTGGTTCAACGTCGGGCAGCGTTCGGTCTGGTTGCGTAATGCTGCGTTCGAGAAGTGACTTCGCGATTGCGGCCGTGCGAGGACGATCATCGGGTCGCTTTGCGAGCAAAGTGTGAACTGCCAGCGCGAGCGGTCGCCCAATGTCCTGACGCAATCTCGGCAGCGGTGGCGCCGGTGCGGTGGCTTGTTTGATCAGCAGTGCTGACTGAAGCGGATCGACAAATGGAGGACGACCAGCCAGCATTTCGTACAACAACACGCCAAGACTATAGAGATCGCTACGCGCGCCAACGCGTTGGCCCAAACACTGTTCGGGCGACATGTAACGAGGTGTGCCGATCAACTGGCCTGAACCAGTGCTCGCATGTGTAGCAGTTGACTCTGCCGATGACGCGAGTACTTTCGCGACGCCAAAGTCGAGCACGCAGACTCCTCGTGGGCCGAGCAGGATGTTTGAAGGTTTGAGATCGCGATGAACGATTCCGAGTCGATGTGCTTCCTCGAGCACATCGCAGATCTGCGTTGCAATCTCGACGGCGCGTGTAGCTGAGAACCTTCCCTCGCGCGCGAGTGCTTGCGATAGGGTTTCGCCCTCTACAAACTCCATCACAATGAAATGACGCCCATCCGGCAGATTGCCGGCGTCGAAGATCATCGCCGCGTGCGGGTGACGCAACTTCGCCATTGTGCGCGCTTCGCGCAAGAACCGATCGGCAACATCGGCGTCGCCGACAAATTCACGCTTGATGATCTTGACTGCTACTGGCCGTTCGAGACCAAGGTGAGTGGCGAGATAGACAGTGCCCATCCCGCCCTTGCCGATTTCGCGTTCTATCCTGAACCTGCCGGCGATAAATTGGGGGACATCCATATGTGACCTCTTTCGGGGTAAAGGCCGCCAGGAGCAACGGGTAACTAAGTTTTAACGTGGGCTGGGGGAAGAGTCCGACCGCAGTGTTCGATGCCGTGTAGTTTAGCACCTGTGTCCAGCTATTTATCAAGTCCCGGATGTACAGACTCAACGTTGGGGATCCAGAACACCTGTCCGTTCACTTCCACACTGCGCAATCCATGTTTGGGCAGATCCTTCTCTTTCAGACCGAGGAAGGTGAAATGCGGCAGATCGCTAAGGACCGTTTGAAACCACCCATGCTTCGCCATGATTTCGCGCACGCGAGGGTTCTCAAACTCGTTCACATCAAACGCGAGCATTGCGATGTGTTGGGAAGCGCCGGGTGCGGCAATCGAGTAGAGGATCGATTTTGAAAGGTCTTTGCTGAAGTAGATGCCGGTTTTCTCGAGTTCCAAAACTTCACCCACTTGCTGGGCCAACGGAAGGCTTCGCAGTCTACTCACCTGCTCAGCAGTTAAACGTCCTTCACCTAACCAGTAGTCGAGGGCGGGTTCAAAACGGGAATTCCAGAGACGTAGACTATCGTCGTAATTGCGACGGCCAGCCTCAGCGCCGTCGCGCGGTGTGATGTCCAAGCCTTCCTTCTGTGCTTCTTCGCGGGCTTTCAGGAGATGTTTCAGCGCGTGCGGTTGAAGTTCGACCTGATCGTAACCGATAAATTCAGCTTCGAATCCGGCGGCTTCCTGGAATTTTGTCACCTGCTCTTCGTTGGTGAAGACGCAAACCGGTGGTGGCTTCACCTTCTTATCGGCGACAAAAACGGCGCCGTATTCTTCGAGAATGCGTTTGGAGACTGGATCGCTTGACGGGCAAAGTTCCTCGATCTTTATCTTTCGTTTCTTGAGCGCCTTCCGCAGCGCTTCGTAAAAGGGAACCGGCTCGGTGCCCTCTTTTAATTCCCTGATTGTGTTAACAGGTATTTGCTGTGTTGACATGTTCTCCAGTGCCGGCGGCGCCGCACCTAAAACGCTCCGACAGATCGCAATGAAGATGAGGCCTGTGACCCTGATGCCGCAAAGCTGAAACCGAGTTCTCAAACGGCCGCCCCCAAAAAAGCGAAGGAGATGATAAGTGCGGCGGATCACGTGGTCAACAGGTGGTTTTGCGATTTGTGGTAACCTCGGTCTCGAAAACCTATGAAAAAGGCGGGTTTGTTCCTGGAACTGGTTGCCACGTACCGCAAGCACGGTTGGGAACTGCGGAGCGCGCTGCTTCAACCCGCGACAGAGGCGGAACTTCGTGCCGCCGAAGAAGCGCAACTACTTCAAGGCGTTCCTGTGCGCGAGTCGCCGGTCGACGCGCTCTGGTTTTCACGACCGTCGCACAACACACGCGAAGCATGGGAGCTACGCCTGCTGGCGCAAACTCCCTATGCGTTGTTTGAAACGTTTGAATTGGACGAAACTGAAGAGGAACGTAACGACGTGCGTCAGGAAATGGAAGCGCGTATGCGCGACTACGCTTCCCAGAAATAACTCTACTGCTTACCCATCTTCACCGGAATCTCCATTTTTTCTTCGCCACGCATGACTACCACCTTAACCGTGCTGTAAGGCAGCGCGCGCCGCACACGCATCAGAAACTCATCGGTCGTGCGAATCGGAATGCCATCGAACTCAGTCACCACGTCGCCTTCTTTAATACCCGCTATGTCCGCAGGCCGGCTACGCAGCAGAGTGTTGAGCTTAACACCGTAAATAGTTTGACCGGGCTTTGGTCCCGGCACTTGAACGCGTTCGGCATCACCGTCTTCATAACCAAACTGTCCCCGCCCTTCAGGACGCCGCTCAAACTCTCTGCTGAGTCTTCTGAATTCTTCCTGTGAGACGGTCGTCAGCTTAGTAGTCTTCTTTTCTCCATCGCGTAGGTATTCGATGTCAACGGTCTTCCCGATCGGCGTGCTGATCATTAACCGCTCCATTTGATCTTCGTCACGCACGTCTTGCCCGTCGAACTTTGTGATCGTATCGCCGCCAATCAACCCCGCCTTGTCGGCCGGACCACCCGGCGCATCGACAGATTCAAACGTGACGCCGTTCTCAGTCGTGTCAAATCCGTCAACGCCAACATACGATTTCACCACCGGCGCTCTGACGATGGAGCCGATCTGTCTGGACGGGCTGATAATCGCGGTGAACGCCGCAGCGCCGACAAAAAACACGAGCAAGCCGATAAATATCCACGCCATCCCGCTCATCCGCCGCCGCTTTTTCGGCGCTACGACTGACCCGCTTCCCGCGATGTCCATACCGCCAAACTGTTGAGGGGCGTCGCCAAGTACCGTTCCCAGGCGAAATCCGCAATTACGGCAAAACCGTAATTCTGAGGGCATCACCGAGTGACAGTTCGAACAGGTGGTTGTTGCGACTGAAGTAATAGGCAAGGCATTTTCAGGGTTGTGCGACATAACTAATCGTGACCTTTTTCAGGTTTCAGTCGAAGAATATACGACGATTTTGTATACGCCAAATGATCTTTCGCAGTTGCAGCCACTTGCATTGGCACAGCGGGTGCTCGCATTATCCAACAGAGGGAGGACTGATAAACGTGGAAATAACCAAAGCGCTCGCCGCGCTACAACCTCTTTACGGAAAGGACAACGTCGAGATCATCACGACCGATGGGCGGCGAGTCAGAGGAACGGTTCGGAGTATGAAAAGCACGCAGGCGCTGACAACACCCAGTGTCAAGATGCTTTGCGCTGACGGAACGATCGTCAAAATCCCATTCCCGACTATCGCCGAAATCAAAGACCACAACGCCGTCGCGGGCGACTAACTTCACATTTCGCGTTTCGCGCCTCATCGCGTATATTACGCCGTTCTATGCCGTCCTCCTCTATCATTGAAGACTTCGGCGGTCGAATCGCAACTGTCTGGTCAGAACTCCGTCCCGCCACTCGCGGACTAGTCGAACGGGCACTACAAGCCGCCGCAACGGGCACGCAAAACACGCGAAACTTTCAATACGACGCGCGCGCTGATCTGGAGCTCAGCCGCTTCCTCGCCGCGCTCGACGATCGCGCTGCCGAGAAGAGCGATGCGCTCGACGCCGAAACCGGAGGCAAACTCAAATCAGTTGCGGACACGTGCGCCAGCGTGTTGCAGGAGCGAACAGAATCCGCGGAAGTTTTTGCCCAGCTTGTGCAGCGAGCTGAAATGCAGAAGGACTACCGCCGAATAGATACACTGGCTGACGCTCTCACGTCGCGTTTTCCGCCGAGCGAGATATGCGAGTTGGCACGTTCTGAAGATGTGATTGTGCGTGAGCTGGCAAACGAAGCATTGGCGCGTTGTCCGCTTTCAGTCCTGGCCGCACTGCTGAACGATCCCGTCGATTCGGAGACGGCGCGTTCCGCGTTGCGAAGACAAGTTGTCGAATATGGATCCGAGGACGCACGACGAATACTTGCCGTGCTGGATCAGGAAGAACTGTGATCGTTGGCAGCTAATTGGTGCAGCTTTTGGACGACCTGATCGATTAGCCAGTTTGGTGTGGACGCTCCTGCCGTAACTCCAACCTTTTGCACGTTTTTCAAGTCTTCGGGATTAATCTCCGCCGGCGTCTCGATCAGGAAGCTCTTCGCGCATTGCTCCTGACATACAGCCAACAACTTCACGCTGTTCGATGAATGTCGTCCGCCAATGACGTAGAAAGCGTCCACCTGTCCGGCAAGAGCACGCGCAGCATCCTGACGATCGCGCGTGGCTGAACAGATCGTGTTAACGATTTGAGGTTCGGTGTCAGCCTTCTCGCGCACTGCCTCAGCAACTTCCAAAAACGTTTGCAGTTTAATGGTTGTCTGTGAAACGACTAACGGCGAGCGCAACGCTGGCAGTGAAGCAACTTCCGCAGCATCGCGAACAACGTAGGTGTTGCTCGGAGCGTAACCTACGACGCCGATCATTTCCGGATGATCCGGATTTCCGGCAACTACCACATCGCGTCCTTGTAAGGCGGCTCGTTCTGCCAGATGCTGCACGCGAGTAACAAACGGACAAGTTGCATCGATCACTTTTGCCGCGCGCTGTTCGAGTTCGCGTTGAACTTGCGGTGTGACACCATGCGCGCGAATGACGGCGATCGTGTCGGCGTCCGCCTCTTCGGGTGAATCGATGGTGGAGACTCCTTGAGCGCCGAGCCGTTCCATCTCCTGGGCGTTGTGAATCAATGGACCGAGCGAGCGAATCGGGCGAACACCCTCTTCAACCACCTCTTCGACCATCTCGACGGCGCGTTCAACGCCGAAACAGAATCCGTATTCGTCTGCCAGTAGTACTTCCATGGTTTACCTTTAGACTACTGAATCAAACGCCGGGTTCAGGAGTCGCATGAGCCTCCGTTCGTCGACACTTTTCACGCCATTCTTCCCTTAGCCGGTCACCGCCCGCCACCCGGTCGTCGACCCACTCGATCGTGCAGTCGGCCATGCTGCGGATTTGAGCCAGCACAGCCTTGTCGAAGTCGCCGATCGCATGGGCAATATCTCTCGGAAAAATTGCGTAAGAAACATCGCCAATTCGGCGAAAACCGTCGCAAATCGCACCCGCCACGTCACAAACAGCATTTCGAGCCTCTTGCATGTTGCTCCTCCGGAAGGAATTCTAGCACCATCTGCTTTACGGTCGCACGGAGGCGTAAGTTCTGCCACAGATGTACGCGGACCCACGCGGATTTAGGCCGGCAAGCCGTTTTTGGCGATCTTCTCCATTTCGTTGCAGAAGCGATCGAGCTCGCCGAGAGTGGTGTAGACGTTGGGCGTGATGCGAATGCCTTTGAACTCTTCGTGCACGATTGGCGTGGTGAAGATGCGGTGCTTGTTGAAGAGATAGGCGCC
>DASZDV010000753.1:0-1536 GCA_035941575.1 Pyrinomonadaceae bacterium | reverse complement strand
CTCGAGAATACGAAGTGGCAACTACCGGAACGTTATGGTTTGGGCATCGTCCTGCTCTCGATCCCGCTGTTTTATCTCGACTGGCAATATCAGAAAGCGACTGGAGAACCGACTGAGCGTCTCGGCGTCACGGCATTGGCCCACCTCATCGTCTTCCTTTCCGCGGTCAAACTGCTACAGGTTAAGAAAGATCGCGATTGGGTTTTCCTGTACCTAATCTCGTTTTTCGAAGTGTTGCTGGCTGCAGGTCTGAGTTTTAGTCCGGTCTTTCTCGGAACTCTCACACTTTATCTGTTATGTGGTCTGGCGGCAGTCACTGCATTTGAAATCCAGAAAGCGCGACGCTCGCTCGCCTACACGGAAACACGGCTGCTGGTTCCTCCTGATTCGCGCGTCTTCAAAAAATCGGGCCGTCGCTCGTGGCGAACTACTGAAGCTGCACGGCTCCCATTTGTCGCAGTGGCGTTATTGTTTCTGATCTTCGTGACCGCGCTGCCGTTGTTTTTGGTTGCGCCACGGTCCGGAGCTGCCGCGCTTACGCGCAGTGGCGGCACCACTGCAAACCTGACCGGCTTTTCGGAAAGCGTGACGCTCGGAACGATCGGCATACTCAAGAAAAACGACGGTGTGTTGATGCGCGTACGTGTCGAAGACACGCTGGGTCCACGCGATTTGCGGTGGCGCGGCGTCGCGCTCGATGAGTTCACCGGCAGACAATGGAAGAAATCGGGTTCGGCACGCCAGTTAGATGTGGTGAATGAACGTGGAGGACTCTTTCAGTTTGGTACGACTGAATCCATCCAACGCCTCACGACGCAGACATTCTTTCTTGAGCCGCTGGATTCGCCCGTGTTGTTTGCAGCGCCGCGCGTGGTTGCGGTCCAGGGAGATCTGCCATTCGTTCGGGTAGACGGCGAAGGCTCGGTGCAATCGCGTCGTCACGACTTCGAGCGCATCATGTATAAGGCTCTGTCAGATACGAACGAGCCGCGCGTGGATTTATTGCGCAACGATCTCCGGCCGTTGCCGGTGTCACACTATCGTTATTTGCAACTGCCGGAAGATCTCGATCCTCGGATCAGCTCTCTCGCAACCTCAATCATTCTTCACGCCAACGCGAGTAATCGTTACGACGCTGCGAAAGCGATCGAGTCGTATCTTCAGAACGAGTTTGGCTACACACTCGAAATGAGGGCGGGCGGCGCCGATCCGCTCGCCGATTTCTTGTTCAACGTGAAAGCAGGGCACTGTGAATATTTCGCGACGGCGATGACCGTCATGTTGCGAACTCGAGGTGTGGCGGCGCGTATGGTCAATGGTTTTACAGCAGGAGAGTACAACGAAGCCGCGGGTGCCTTTACGGTGCGGAATAGCAATGCTCATTCGTGGGTCGAGGTTTATTTTCCGGAAACGCGTTCGTGGATCACGTTTGATCCGACGCCGGCAGCGGGCCGTTCCGGACCGGTACGCACAGGGTTGGCCGCGCAACTGGAAAAATATGGCGAGGCAATCGAACTGCTTTGGTTTCAGTATGTC
>DASZDV010000752.1:0-10398 GCA_035941575.1 Pyrinomonadaceae bacterium | reverse complement strand
CGTTAACACCTGGAACAGATCACAAGATCCGCTTTCGATTAACTGACACGGAAACCAAACGTCCTAACAGTCTTTTGAATGACGTGGGTGTACTCGTCTTTCTATCGCCCGGCATGTGGCAGGAACGGCACGTCGCGCGATCACTCGGCGATGGGCTTTACGAAATCAGCGTCAACGTTCCGGAAACGGGAGTTTACTTTGTTTTCATAGAAAGTCCGTCTCAGCGAGTTCAGTACAAGGAACTGCCGTATCTGATGTTGCAAGCGACGGCAGCTCCCACGGGGAGAGAGAAATGAAGTACTTCATTTCATGCGTCGTGGTGATGCTCTTATTCGTCGTCCCGATTTCCGGTCAGCAGCGGCGACGTGGCTTGTCGTCAACACCCGTTGCGCAGTACTCGTGTCCGATGCATCCCGCGATTAAGGCCAAATCAGCGGGTAGGTGTCCCAAATGCGGAATGAAGTTGGTGCGGGCTAAGGCGGAAAAACCCGCGGTTGAACGGCATGAGCGGTCGATGTCTATTCCGGACGTCGAACTGCTCGATCAGGACGGACGAAAAGTTCACTTTTACAGCGACTTAGTTAAGGGAAAGACTGTTGCGATCAACTTCATCTTCACAACTTGCACCACGATCTGCCCGCCCATGGGCGCAACCTTTGCGCGTGTGCAGAAAGACCTAAAGAACCGTGACGTTCACTTCATCTCCATCAGCGTCGATCCTGTGACGGATACTCCGGAACGTCTCAAAGCGTGGCGCGCGAAATTCAACGCCGGACCGGCATGGACGCTCGTCACTGGTGACAAGGACAAAATTGATGAGTTGCTTCAGGCGCTCGCTGCATCGACCGTACGTCGCGAAGATCATTCGCCCACTACGATCATCGGTAACGATCGACTGGGCCAGTGGACGCGCGCATTCGGATTGGCGAAGCCGAGTCAACTCGTTCAGATCATCGATCAGGCGGCGAACGGGCTGCTAGAGACCGGGACGAAGGATGCAGCGAGTGAAGAGTCAACGGCCGCAGCGAAGTACTTTGGCGAGGTGGAACTGATCGACCAGGATGGACGCAAGGTTCGCTTTTACAGCGACGTACTCAAAGGAAAGACGGTAGTCATCAACGCGCTCTTCACTACCTGTACGAATGTGTGTCCGCCAATTAGTCGCAACTTCGAGCGAATTCAGGAAGCATTAGGCGAACGTCTCGGTAAAGACGTTTTCCTCGTTTCGATTACTGTCGATCCCGAGAACGACACTCCGGAGAGGCTCAAGGCGTACGCGCAGAAATTCCATGCGCGTGCCGGATGGTCGTTTCTCACCGGTAAGAAGGAAGACATCGACCACGCGCTGTACAAACTCGGGCAATACGTGCAGGACAAGAACGCACACAAGTCGATCGTCATCATCGGCAATGAAGCCACTGGACTTTGGAAGAAAGCGTTCGGGCTGGCGAGCGCGGATGATCTGATCAAGCTCGTCGAAGAAGTGATGAACGACAAGCCACAAAGAGGCACAGAAAGCACAAAAAATGACTTGTGATTTTCGTTTTCTACTTTGTGCCTTTTTGTGGCTGAGCATTTTTCCGTTTACGACACAGGCACAGGTGCTCACTGCTGCCGAGCGTCGAGGCAAAGAGATCTACTTAAGAGGAACTAGTCCTTCGGGTCGCGAGATCACCGGAAGGATCGGTGAGATTGATGTGCCTGCGTCAACCGTGAGTTGCGCGGGTTGCCACGGCATGAGGGGCGAAGGCAAAACTGAAGGTGGAGTGGCCGCTGGAAATCTCACCTGGCCGCACCTCTCGAAACCGTACGGGCACACTCATCCAACAGGTCGCAAGCATGGTCCATTCAACGATTCTTCCTTCACTCGCGCTGTCGTAAACGGCATCGACTCAGACGGCAATGAGCTCCAAGCAGTAATGCCGCGTTACAAACTCTCGGCAGAAGACATGGCCGATCTGATCGCGTATGTGAAGCGCATCGACTCCGATCTCGACCCGGGAATCACCGAAAGCAGCATACGAGTGGGTTTGGTCCTGCCATCGCAGGGAGCACTGGCGGATATAAGTGCGGCGATGAAAGACGTGTTCAGTGCGTACTTCGAAGATCTAAACAGTCGCGGCGGTATTTTCAGCCGCAAGATCGATCTTCGAATTGCAGATGCAGGCACGGGCGGCGCCGCTACCGCAACCGTCGCGCAAACCTTCGCCCACCGAGAAGAGATATTCGCATTCGTCGGCGGGTTGAGCGCAGGCGCCGATGCTCAAATCGCCGCGCTTGCGCGCGAGGAACAGATTCCTTTCATTGGTCCATCAACGCTTTTGCCGTACGCAGAAACTCCTGCGAACAGGTATCTCTTCTATCTGCTTCCCGGAGTCTCAGAGCAGGCGGTTGCTCTCGTCAACTTCGCGCAGGCACAACCCGAATTGCGCGACGTGCCCGTTGCAATTGTCCATCCCGACAACTCTCTCGGAACCGCAGCAGCCGTGGCAGCAGACGAGCAATTGAAAAAGACTGGCCGGCGTGTTGGAACAAAAAAAGCTTATGCATCTGACAATTTCGACGCGCGTTCCATCGTCGCTGACTTAAAAAACAAGGGTGCCCGAGTTGTCTTCTTCTTTGGGACGGGAAAAGAACAGGCGTCATTTCTCAATGAAGCTTCGGCGGTCAATTGGACGCCGCATCTGTTTTTCCTCGGTGTCATGACGGGGAAAGAGTTGCCAGTACCTGTCGCAGCGTTCAAGCACAAGCTCTTCATCGCATTTCCCACCTTGCCGGCGGATGTCAAGAGCGAGGCAGTCGCTGAGTTTCGCTCCTTGCAGGAGAAATACAAATTTGTTTTGCGACATACGGCTTCGCAGCTCGCAGCGTTTGCGACGGCAAAGGTTTTTGTTGAGGGACTGACTCGCGGAGGCCGGGATCTCAGCCGCGAAAAGCTGATCACGAGTCTCGAGGGACTCTACGAATATGAAACCGGCATTACACCACGCATCACTTTTGGACCAAACAGACGAGTGGGCGCTGCGGGCGCGCACGTGTTGAGCTTAGATCTCACTGACCAGGAATTCTCGTCTGCGAGTGGCTGGATCAAGGCTTATTAACGGGTGACAGGATTAGCCATGCTGAACAAGATTACAAGTTTGATTTTCGTGTCGTTGCTGATTGGCCCAACTGCTTTCGCGCAGGACTGTGGCTGTGAAGGTAAACCAATCCCGGATCTGCTCTCCATCGTTAACGGCGTGAAGATCACCGCAAAGGATCTCGATGCGGATACGTATTCGCGCATCACGGAGCTCAAGCGGCAGGTCGTCGAGGCGCGCAAGCTCGAGCTCGATCTTCAAATCAACAGCAAGTTGCTCGAGACGGAAGCGAAGAAACGCAACGTGTCTACGTCGAAGCTTCTCGAAGAAGAAATCATTAAGAAGACTCCCGAGCCTACTGAAATCGACGCACGCAACTTCTTCAACGAGCAAAAGGCAAGAATCACCAACTCGGCAGGTCAGCCAGTCGAATTCACCCAGGTCAAGGATGGCATTGTTGCCCACCTGCGGTCAGAGCGTCAGCAGGAACTGGCGAAAAAATTTGCCGAGCGTTTGCGAAGCACCGCCGATCTCAAAATTTTGGTTGATGTTGCAACGCCTCCCGGGAAACCAGATGACCGCGGGCGTCTCTTCGCGACACTCAACACTCGACAGATCACGTCCGGTGATATCGAAGACAGTCTGCAACCAGTCATATTCAGTGTTCAGGAACAGATGTACAAAATCCGACGGCGTGATCTGGACCGCAAGATCAACGACGTTCTGCTCGCACAGGAAGCGCAGAAGCGGCAGGTGACGACGCGTGCTCTGCTCGAGACGGAAGTGATTTCAAAGGTTCCAGCCGTCACCGAGGTCGAAGCGCAGAAATTTTACGACGCAAACAAAGACAAAATGCACGGTGCATTCACTGACTTGAAGGAGCAGATCCTTCGGTATCTACAGAGGGCGGAGACAGACAAACTTCAACTCGAGTTCGCTGCGCGCCTGCGCAAGACTGCCGCCATCGAGGACTTTCTCACCCCACCGGAGTCAAAGCCACCGATAAGCAAGACAGACGGTGGGAACGCACGCAATTAGTGAGAGCGTTCGCGTTGCTCGTGAAACAGACGCAGTTGTTGTTTGACGTGATGCATAAAGTCTCTTGCTCCGCAGTGCTGCCTAGTTAGACTGGAAAGTGTTCAGCTCGCAAGAAAACGCCTTACGACGTGAGTGGTCTTCGAGCTCGCAGCGCTCCCGGTCTTATCACAAACTAAACGCGTCAACTGATCCGGCTTGACGATTTCAATACCGAACCTGTGCAGCGCCCTCAGAGACACGGCAACGGCGGGCCACCACAGTGGCAATGGAAGTGCCCGATAGTGCTTTCCGATCCGGTACGCCAGAACCATTCCACTCAGATCCTCTGGGCCGCACAAGTTTTCAATTCTGACGCCCTGACGGTGTTGTTGGATCAGTTCGGCGGCGAGCCTACTGAAATCGTCAACATGCATCGGAGCGAACCGCACGTTAGAGCTACCAAACAGTGCTGGAATGACCCGCCACCTGCGCGCCACCGCTAACATGCGATCAATTCCCTCGCTGCTTTCACTCCCATAGATCTCAGCCGGACGAATGATAAGTAAACTCTCCCACTCCAACTTTTGAAGTTCCTGCTCGGCCGCAAGTTTCGACTCGCCATACGCTCCACTGCCGCGCGTCGCGCAGCGCGTACTTATGAATACGAAACGACGACAACCATTCTTGCGCACGGCTTCAGCGAGTCGCACTGTTCCTTCCAAATTAATCTTCCAATATTGATCTTCGTCGGAAGCGTGAGTCACTCCCGCAAAGTGAACGACAACGTCAAAATGCTGACCTGATAAACCAAGACTCAAATCAGATCCGAGGTCCAGATCGATCACGTGTAACCTCGGATCCGCGAGCGGAACGTCTTTCCGGTGACGGCTACACCAAAGCTCCACGTCGCTATTCAAAAGCAACTGACGCAGCACGCCAACTGCGAGGGGCGACGAGGCGCCGGTAACCAGCATTCGCATGTTTTTCGATTAAAGGATACGTCGTTGCAGCCAGATTGGAATACGTAATAACATCGCCGCGTGAGCGATCCCCATTTTTCACTTGTAGTCCTTTGTTACCGCAGCGGCCAGAATATTATTCCATTCGTTGAGCGTTTGCAGCGAACGTTGTCGCGATGCAATTTTTCGTGGGAGCTCGTCCTCGTCGGAAATTACATCGAGGGAAGCGACGACGAAACCCCTCAAGTAGTCACAAAACTCGCCGAAGGCTCACCAAATATCCGCACGGTAATTCGCCCGAAGCAAGGAATGATGGGATGGGACATGCGCATGGGTCTCGACGCCGCTCGGGGCACGTACATCGGAGTTATCGATGGCGACGGACAGTTTCCTCCAGAGTCTATCGTTGCTTGTCTTCTGAAATGTGAGCTCGAGGATCTCGATTTAACAAAGACATACCGCGTAATTCGCGATGACGGTCTGTATCGACGCCTCATCTCAACGGTCTACAACGCCATCTTCAGCGCGCTTTTCGGATTCAAAGTCCGCGACATCAACTCGAAACCAAAAATCATTCGACGCGATAAGTACCAACTGATGCACCTCGAGTCCGACGATTGGTTTGCAGACGCGGAAATCATAATCCGGGCGCGTGAACTCGGATTGAAAATCGGTGAAACACCGGTCCACTTTTCAATCAACGACAATAGAGGTTCGTTCGTAAAACCAAAAGCGATTTTCGAATTTACCGCGAACCTCTTGAGATACAGGTTCTCGCCCAAACACAAAGTCCGTTCGCTTCCCAGCTCCGCCGTGAAGGAACACTAAGCGGCTTACTCTACTCGCCGAGCAATACAAACCGCTGAGACTCCAAACGGAATTCTCCGGCGCTTAAGAATGAACCGCTCGGCAGCGAACAACCAGCTAAATGGTCCATTCATCACCGAAATGTTTATGCCGTATTCTGTAGCCGCGCGCAGACCCAGCCAGCGCATCACCGAGCGTACGACAAGCACGGGCACAAAGAAGCTGATATTTGCGTAGCTGGCCCACTCTGCGGAAAACCCTGCGGCCTCGACCGCCTTCAGCAAACCCGGCAACGTGTAACGGCGCCGGTGATTGCTTACATCGTCTTGAACGCCCCACAGAAACATAAACGCAGGAACAAACAACAAGAGGCGACCGTCCGGGCGTAAGACTCTTCTCATCTCGCGCAGTCCGGCAACATCGTCGTCGAGATGTTCCACGACATCGAGTGCAGTTACCAGTTCAAAAGAACTGTTTTCATATGGCAGTTGCTCTGCTGCTCCGAGCTTAACCGAATCCAAACCGCGCTCGCGGCAGAACTCGACCGCTTGTGAAGAAATGTCAACGCCTTCCGCTCTGCCGTAGGCTGAAAGGACTTTCAGATTCCCTCCGGTGCCGCATCCAACGTCGAGAATTCTCGGATTCGGAGTGTTCAGCGAAGTACAAATTCTCTCTACCAGGGTTTGAATAATGCGCCGTCTTCCGACGTACCACCAATGAGTCTCCTCAACTTCATAAAGGATCGGATAATGATGGGCTTGCACCTTTCCATCTTGCCAAGTCCGCATCTGATGAGCAATAACTTGTGCGCTCATGCCCGATTAGTGCCAGAGGTGCGCCATGAAATTCTTACTCGTTATTTTGAGCATCGTCTCGCTTTCAAGCCCGCTCCAACAACGCTCTGCGCCCGTTAACCAAAAAGAGATCAAGCGGCAGCGGCAACAGGCGCGAGCGATCTCGCTCATCGAACAAGTTGGTTCAGAGGCTGAGCTCTGGGACGACAAGAGGTCCGCAGTCGAAGCTTTGGCCACTGCTGCTGATTTGCTTTGGGATCGCAACCCATCGCGCGCCCGCAAATGGCTGACGAAAGCGTGGGACGCAATCGATCAGGTACCTGAAAGCGAACAGAATCCCGTGCTTAAAGAATTCGTACGCCAGTCAGACCGCGCCCAGTTGAAGTCAATCGTTTTGAGAGTCGCCCACAATCACGATCCGAAACTCGCCGACAAGTTCGTCCAACAGATCTCCGAACAACAACCCGAGCCAAGGAAGGATCGCGGCGCCTTCGACGACCGCACGGCTCGTAGCGAACAACTGTTGTGGCTCGCGCAACAAAATCTTGACACCAATCCGCAGCTTGCTTTCGCTCTGGCGCAACGCAGCCTGGCAGACGGCTTGTCGTTCACGCTGCAAAACCTGATGACCGGATTGCGAAAAAAGGACGTCGGACTATCGAACCAACTCTTCGATCTCGCACTCGCGCGTTTCAGTAGCGGCGCCACTGATCCGTCGGAAGCAGAAGTGTTATCCGGGTACCTTTTTCAACCCGGCATCAGTTTTTCATCGAATGCGGCCGGCCAGGTGATCATGACTTCGAGTCCGATGTTTCGAAACGAACCGCCCGTCGTCAAAACTGAACCGGAACGAGCGCATCGATTTCTCTTGGCTGCCTATCAAATGTTCTTCACGCGACCGTTGCCACTCGAAACGCAGGAACAAAGAGAGCGGGCACAGAAGATCTGGGTCTTTGGAAATCGTAATTCCGGTCGCTACGATTCAGTGGCGCCGGAGTTTTCTGTCCCGCTGAAGTCGTACCTCACACAATTGGAAAGCAAACTGTTTCCCGCCGGACGAGGAGATCCATTCGCGAACAGCCGTAAGCCCGACGGCGAGCAGCGACCGTCAGCTCAAGAACTCTACGAAGCGCGCATTGCCGCGCTCGAAGAGCGTGCTGAAAAGACTGCGGACCCTGCGGCGCGAAACCTTGCATACGTCGAAGCCGCACTTGCACCGGCTGTGGAAGACTATCAACGTGCTAAGTCGATCGCTGAAAAGATAACTGACGAGACACTGAAAGCAGACGCGATCTCCTTTGTGCTGTACAGAGCAGCGTTGGCATTCGTTCGCAAGAAGGAATTTGACAAGGCTTCGGAACTAACACCTCAGATCGCGCACGCTGCGCGTCGAGCGATCGTGAAAATCGCTTTAGCGCAAAGTCTTTTTGGTGACGAGAAGACTCAGGGTGCAGATGCTGAAGAGGTAAAACTACAACAGCAAAAAGGACTCGATCTGCTGAACGAGATTGAACGTGAGTTAAGAAAGGAAGAGCCGTCTTCAAATGTCGCGAACATTCTTCTCAGCAGAGTGGCCCTTATTGGAAAAGTCGACAGCGATCAGGGTCTCGTAGCTCTCGAGCAGTCGCTGCAATCGATTAACAAACTCGACCGCTTCAACTTAAAGAACAGTTCGGCGCCAAGGCTTGGAATAAAAGGATCGTGGAGATCCGAGAGTCTCGCCGACGCTCCTCGTGCCGGCTTCGGCTTTCGGAGTGCGATTGATCCACTGCTTCCAGCGGAGTTTGAGAACGTTCTGAACCTGGCGGACAATCTGAAAGTCCGTGAGGTTCGCGGGCTCGCACAACTCGAGATCGCCCGGTTGTATCTCGAAAAGGAGAAGCGAAACTAAGCGGGTGAGGCTCGCTTTAAAAATGCCGCTACCACGCTCAGCACTGATAGCACTCCTTGTCGCTCTGTTGTGTCAAAGTACATTCGCGCAATCGCCGCCGCGCGAGAAGCCGAAGCTCAAGGATTTCGGTTCGAGCCTCAAGAAACTCAAATGGGATCCGGAAAAGAACCAGGCTGTGAAGAAGGTTCAGACGGGTGCCGGTGGGACTTCCGACGACGACGTCATTCGAATTGAAACCTCGCTAGTCGTGTGCGACGTGTTGGTCACTGACAAGCAGGGACGTCCACAACGAAATCTGAAAGCGACTGATTTCGCCGTTAGCGAGGATGGCGTTCCTCAGCAAGTCGGCCTTTTCTCGTTAGGAGAAAGCGCCAACATCGCACGCTCGATTGTTTTGATCATCGACTATAGCCGGAGCCAGTTTCCTTACATCGCTGACAGCATAGAAGCTGCAAAGATTCTCGTCGATAAACTTGGGCCGCACGACCAAATGGCCATCGTCACCGACGACATTGAACTGCTGGTCGGCTTCACAAGCGACAAACGAGATCTCAAGCACGCCCTGGATTCGCTTATTGAAAGAACTCGCGGCAATAAAGGCGTCTTCGGAATCGGTAAGAAGCGGCCGCAATTCGGTCGCAGCTCTCAATTTAGCTCGTTGATGGCGACGTTGAACGAGGCCTTTGACGATGAAGATCAAAGCCCGGTGATTGTTTTTCAAACTGACGGTGACGAGATTGAGTACCTGAGAAACTCGATCATCGTTCACGAGGTTCCTCCGGGGCTATCACCTGAGTTGCGTGCCGAAGTTCAGGAAGAAATAGAACAGAAGAAAAAGTTGCAGCGTGCGGCGATGACCGAGTTTAGTCTCGACGACGTGTATCGTGCAGTGGAGAAATCGCGAGCGACGATCTACACGATCGTTCCGCGCACGCGTTTGATTGGTTTCACCGAAGACGAGCAGATACGCCGCTTGACTGATGAAGATGAAAGGGCCGTTGCCACGTGGACAGCGGCCGCCTCATCAGAAAAGATGAAGAACATTCTTCAGGCCCGTCAGCAAGAGCGGCAAAAGAGACTGACGAGAGAACTCTGGCAAGCAAGATTGGACGAGGAGCTAAAGGTGCAAAAAGCACTCGTCGAGCTAGCCGAACTCTCAGGCGGTTGGGCCGAGTTTTTAGAGACGCGCTTACAAGCCGCTCAGATTTACAACCGAATCGTCCAGGATCTAAATCAGCGTTACATCGTCGGCTACTATCCGACAAACAAGGAGCACGACGGGAAACGAAGGCGCATTTCGGTCAGTGTAAAAGGTCATCCGGATTACGTGATCACCAGTCGCACTTCCTACTACGCGCCCGAGTAATTCCCGTCCAATATTCGAGTGCTTCAGCGAATTAGTTCGTGCACAGACACTACTGCCTGATCTGAATAACCCCGTCACCCTTAAGAATCGACGCGAACTCATAACTCGCTAACGGACGCTCGGCACAACCTTTCAAATTGCCCGGGATTAGATTTGGCGATGGGATCCCGACGTCGTCCTTTCGCTCGGCATCAGTCGCCCACCAGCTCATGAACGCACCCCGATCGCCTGGAACTTCCGCGTCCGAAGGTATCCAACCGCCCACCTCAGGTTGGCAAAACGACCACACGAATCTATCGGCGACTTCTCTTCCGTCGTTGTCTTCGATGACCAGTTGAACCCACTTATCGATGTAGCTTCGGTAACTGGAGTCGCGCACGACTCCGCTGATCACTGCTCGGTTTTTCTCTATTGTCATGGCAGTCAGCTCTGCCTTCATAAAAAACGGCACCGGCTCGTCGCGTGGAACGTCTCCAGTACCGTC
>DASZDV010000751.1:0-7457 GCA_035941575.1 Pyrinomonadaceae bacterium | reverse complement strand
TGCGCCATTACCCAGTGCGGCGGAAGGAAAACTGATCGGGGTGATTGGAAATGATTTTGATTCTCCTATTATCGAGATCGGCTCGGGCGGTGAATTTACGGCAGACCGCGATGGTCGTCTCCATTTAACGATTAACCGAGGCAACTACACTGATGCACGCGGAGCGTTCAACGTGAGGATCAGAAAGGAAATCGACCTCGCGGCGATGGCTCGGGCCGATGAGAATCGAAGTCCAAACGACAACAACTACGACCCATTTGGACTGCCGGACGATTCACGAACCGGACCCGCTGCCACACGTTCGCGCCAGCCGGGCGGCAGAAACAGGGACACGCGAGACACACGCCGCAACAATCGAACATTGGAGAACGTTGTTACGGTGCCTGGCAACGAGCCGCGAGGGATAGATACGGGAATCGATTTGAGAGCGGGAGATCAAGTAACAATCACGGCGACCGGAAGCATAACTGCGGGTCAACGCGCTGGCGTGGTTTCGCCGGACGGCGGCCGGCCCGGTGCTAGCGCCGTATTGGGTGTAAGCAGGCGCCCGCTACCTACTGCGGGAGTAGGTGCGCTTATCGGGTACATAGTTCAACCGAACAGCCAGTCGGCACAACCTTTCTTGATCGGCAGCCAGTCGACATTTACCGCTCAGGTTGATGGGAGATTGTATCTGGTGGTCAATGACGACAATTACAATGACAACAGCGGGAGTTTTAGTGTCCGAATCATGTATCCCGAAAATCGTTAGCCACATCCGCCCGCGCGTTTGCGACACCGGAGGTGATGGTTCCGGCAACTTCTCTATTAGCGGTTAACTGTTAACCTGAAAAGAGGTATCACATGCGTAAACTCACAATGGCCGGGTTTTTGGTGCTAGTGGCGTGCGCCTTGAACGTCTCAGCGACAGCTCCCCAAACTGCTGTAACCGCCCTTCACGCCGTTCAAAAGATTTACGTGGAACATATGGGAATATCACCTGAGGCCGCGCGATTTCGACTGCTCTTAGAAGATCAGCTTTCTGCGAAGGGCTTTTCAGTTGTTGCGAAACGGGATGAAGCAGACGCGGTTTTATTTGGCGTTGTCTCGCTTGTGCGGCCCGGCATTTTCGGTGGGCCGGCAGACATAAACGTAACGGCCAGACTCACTTCTTCTAACGGCGATCGCTTATGGAGTGTCAACACGGGTGGTCAGATAGTGATTCTTAATCCAGTTTCTTCTCTTAAATTCAAAGAGCCTCTCGAATACCGCGCCAAAGAACTGGCTAATAAACTGAGTCACGCTCGGGAGCAGTCGGCTAAGGCCGCCGGACTAAAAGTCACCAAATGATCGAGACTGAAATATATTCGCCATTCGCTTCTGTACTTAAACGTACCGAGACCGGACATTGCCGGTCTCTTCTATTTTTGGGGTAGTGTGGAAATAATCCACCACTCCTATTGACCCCAAGAATATTTTGATTAAAATCCTCCCCAACGGTGAATGTGGTTGCCGGGGTGAGGACGGTGACCAATCGAGGCTGAATGCCTCCGCCAACCTTGAGAGGCCGGTCCAAAAACCGGCCTTTCGGTTTTTGGCGACAGATTTACACAGTTCACACAAGTCAGAGATGATTTCCGTCGCAGAAGCGATTCAAATCGTGCGGCAGCAGATTCGGCCGCTGCCGTCAGAAAAGGTAAGACTCGAACACGCACTCAATCGCGTCCTCGCCGAAGACGTCATTGCAGACTCCGATCTACCGCCATTCGATCGCTCGCAAATGGACGGTTATGCCGTGCGCGCGGAAGAAACTACAAACGCACCTGTGCGGCTGCGAATCGTCGGCGAGTCTGCCGCGGGACGCGGCTGGCATCACGAACTGAAAGAAGGCGAAGCCGTGCGAATCATGACCGGCGCCCCTGTGCCGGTTGGCGCCGACAGCGTGCAGCAGGTCGAACTCACGCATGAGTTAAAAGACGGCACGGTGGTCGAACTACTCGAGAGCGTTGAGACAGGACGATCGATCGTTAAACGCGGTGCAGAGATTCAGGCCGGCGAAACAGTCCTGCAAAGCGGTATCAGGATCAACGCGGCAATGATGGCCGTGCTTGCGGCCTTCGGATACGGCGAAGTATCAGTGGCCCAAAGACCACGCGTCGGCATACTCGCTACCGGAACCGAGCTCGTCTCCGTCAACGAAAAACCTGGCCAGGACCAGATTCGCGACTCCAACAACTACTCAATCGCCGCGTATGCCGAGCTCACCGGCGCAATAACCGAACGTCTTCCACTCGCGCGCGATGAAATGTCTGTTCTGCGAAATCAGATCGCGCGAGGCGCGGAGAAGTGTGATGTGGTCGTGACCTCAGGTGGTGTATCGATGGGAGTTTACGACATCACCAAAGCAGCGCTGCAAGAGCTAAACGCCGAGATCTTTTTTGAACGTGTCGCACTGCGTCCCGGTAAGCCGACCGTCTTTGCGCAACTTCCAAATGGTACTTTCGTTTTCGGGCTGCCCGGCAATCCGGTTTCAGTTTCTGTAACGTTCAATCTGTTCGCGCGAACAGCGCTACTGGCGATGCAAGGCGTGGCGGAACCGGCACCGAGACACGAAACAGCAATGCTGGCCCGCAGTGTGAAAGGAAATCTCGAACGCGAGAGTTATCTGCCTGCCCAACTAACTACCAACGACGACGGTGAACTGATCGCTTTCCCACTGAAGTGGGGCGGCTCATCTGATTTCGTCTCATTCGCACTTACAACCGCACTCGTGGTCGTTCCCGCCGGAACAAGGACGATCGAAGCAAACTCAATCGTTAAGATATTGCGTTTGCCGTAAGCTCCGGCTTTGCCTGCAAGATCGGCGCGATCCGTTCAGTCAGTCCTTTGAACCCCAGGAATCCGGGCAGAAGTTCGATCCGTTTTCCAATCTTATTATCGAACAACTCCAAACCCTTCTCGCCTGGAAAGAGAGTCGCCATCACGTAGTTTGCTTCCGACTCGAGCTTCGCGCCCGCGCCGACAGGCGCCCAGAACGTCGCAATGATGAAGCGCGCCAGATCGCGCGAAAACTTCGCCTCCGCAAGCTTCACGCGCGCGACGTTCCAATAGAAACTCGAATGGATCGACTCTTCCTGCACGATTCCGATCAGCAATTGTTTCAGTACGGGATGTTCAGCGAGGTCCGACAAACGGCGGTAAGCCTGCATCGCAGTGATCTCGTTGATCGCTCCCCACACCATGTGCGCACCGTGAAAATATTTTCCGAACGGTCGCGTCGCCTGGTTGATCAAAAAACTTCCGATTGAATACAGACGGGGAATCTTTCCCGTCGCTTCGTGCCGCCATTCTTTGCTGCTATGAAAACCCGCTTCTTCCAAAAACCTGTTCAGCAGGTTGGCATGATGCAGCTCTTCAATGCTCCAACGCTCCATGAACTTTCGAATGATTGGATCTTTGCCGGTCGGTGTGCAGCGCAACTCCTGATAGTACATGTCGGTGAAGTACTCGATGTCGCGCATGTAGATCAGCACCGGCACAAACGCGGGGTTGAGCTGATAGTTCGTGATCTCGTTCCAGCGAATGTTGTTGACGTATTCTCGTGATAGGGCGCGTGGTTGGCGTTCGTACCACTCAAGCACTTCTCTATCGGTTTCAAACACAGGGGAACCTCCACAGGGTCTTCAAGCGATCGCTAAAATGTACGTACAAGGCCCAAAAATGGATTCTGGTGAATGAAGACGGTAGAGCTGGAACCGGAACGCGTAAGCGGCTCGCGCGCCGGTGCGTCGCAGGATAGACGAAGTGTGCTTTTCTGTCGAGATCTACTTGCTTCAGGTCGAGTTTTTGTTATCTACTTTTCGCCATGAGCCAACTCTCGCATGTCGATGATCAAGGCCGCGTCCGCATGGTCGATACGAGTGACAAATCTATAACCGCACGGCGGGCCATCGCTTCTGCACGAGTGTTGATGAGTCCGGCGACGGTTGCTGCTTTGCGGGAACATCGAACGCCAAAAGGGGATCCAATAGAGGCGGCGCGGTTGGCGGGAATCATGGCTGCCAAGCGCACTGCGGAACTGATTCCGCTTTGTCATCCGCTGCCGTTGACGCACGTTGACGTGCAGGCCGAGGTGAACGACACGGGTGTTTCGTTGCGCGCGGAAGTGGCAACGAACGCGCAGACAGGCGTGGAAATGGAAGCCTTGACAGCGGTTTCCGTGGCTGCGCTGACGGTTTACGACATGTGCAAGGCAGTCGAAAAAGGCATGAAGATCACCGATATTCGACTGGAACTAAAAACCGGCGGCAAATCGGGCGACTACTCAGGTTAGGGAACATACTGTGGTCGTTGTGCGTTTTAGCCGGTGCGAACTAAAATACGGCCAAATCCAGCCAGCCGGAGTTAAAGATGAGATATAGGCTTTCACAAGATGCGCGACCTCAGGCGACCACACTGCTCGTCGCAGCTACGATTTCAGTGTTGCTCTGGTTCATTCCTTACGCAGAGATTCTGACCTACCCGTTCCGAATCTTCGTCACATTCATCCACGAAGGCGGACACGCACTCGCGGCGCTCGTTACGGGCAACTCAGTGCGGAGCCTTAGTGTGGCGATGAACGCGAGTGGCGAAACGTACACTGCCGAAGGTGGAGTGTTTTCGCAGATGCTGATCTCGAGTGCGGGTTATCTCGGGTCGATGGCGTTCGGTGCTCTGTTGCTGGTCCTGATTCGCAAAGCGATCGCCGCGCGGATCGTGTTGCTTAGTTCCGCCGTTCTGATCTTCGCGCTGACGATAATCTTCGGATTGATCAAACCGGTCTTTTCATTCGATGCGTGGTCCGGAATTCCCTTCACGTTGTTCGCCGGCGTCTTCATCGCAATCGGCCTCGTTTTGATCGCGCGATTTGCGAGTGCGCGAGTCGCAACCTTCTTCGTCAGTTTTCTCGCCGTTCAGTGCGTGCTGAATGCGCTATTCGATCTGAAGACGGTCCTCTTCCTCTCGTCACCATTTGTTTCGCCAGCACAAACGGACGCAGTCAACATGGCCCGCGCCACCGGCATTCCGGCGATCTTCTGGGCCGCGGTATGGATCGCACTCGCGCTCGGCATTCTCTGGTTTGCGATGCGGCTCTACGTCGCCGGACGCGACAGGTCCTTCCAGCCTGATTTACCGTTTGAAGAAACGCCACCCATCTAAAACGTAAAACGCGCCATCACCTGGAACATGCGCGGCGGGTCGATATTCGCAAACGCGGGGATCGCGTTTGTAGCCGTACCCACATTACTAACAAAGTGTCCGAACGTCGGTACCGCCGTCGCACCGTTGCCGAAGACAGTCACACCACGTCCCAAAAAGTTTCCGTGATTAAAGAGATTGAAGCCTTCAACACGAATCTGGAAATTCGTGTGCTCTGAAGTCCTGAAGCGTTTTTCCACAAATACCGCAACGTCGGACGTGGGCGTGCCACGGAATGCCGACTTGCTGATGATGGCGCCATCAACTACAGGCCGATCGTTGTTGATGCCGTCGCCATTGTTATCGACGCCGGTCGTCGCATTAAACGGACGCGCCGACGCAAACATCGACACTGTTCCGGCGGTAATGTCAAATGGAAAGCGATAGTGGAACGTTATTACTGCGCGATGACGTTGATCGACTACGCTTGGTCCACGTTCTACCTCGCCGAGCTGACTGATATGGCTCTCGTTTGGTCCAATGCCGTTGCCGTCAGGTTCGAACGTGTTTGTTGCTTTCGACAACGTATAGCTGACGGACGCAAACATCTTCCGATTGCCACGATAACTGAACTGCGTTTGTAAACCGTCGTAATCAGCCACTCCGAGATTCATTATTACGTTGACCTGACGCACGCCGCTGGGAGCAGGGGCGATCGGGCGCGTTCCATTCGCGACGGCCACAGTCCTCGTCTTGTTAGGCTCAGTACGCGGAAACGGTGTCGGCGCGTTTAGATCGACCGTGCGATCCAGGTTGGACCAATGCTGGTGCTCATAGTCAGCGCCGAAAAAGAAACCTTTAAAGAACTCGCGCTCAGCGCCAAAAGTGATGACCTGGCTACGAGGATTCACGAGCTTGTCCGGGTAGTTCGGTAGACGGTCGAAGTTCAATCCGAAACGTGCAAACTGCTCGCGATAAAAATCGCGCAGCCCCGCTCGGATCGTAATGTCGCGAGCCGGTATTTGGTTCGCGGCAAGAGTTCGCGGATCCACAGCCACCGGAAGGCACGAGCCGACCAAACAGGTTGGGAAACCAGGCTCCCCAGGATTCGCAGTGTAAGTAGTCAATCCGTCGAGGCCGTTCACGAGATAACCCGCAACAGCATTCGAACGGATCTGCGTATAGTACATCGCATATCCGCCGCGAATCGACAGTCGCGAATCGCCGCCGGGATGCCAACCGAAACCGACGCGGGGCGCGAAGTTCTTCTTTGCGTCAGTTAACGTCTGGCGGTCATAACGAAGGCCGACATCCAGTGTGAAATCGTTGCGCAGGTGGATACTGTCCTGGATAAAGAGTGTGTTGAGCCATTGCGGCAACTCGTAGCTGCTGATCCCGAAGTTGATTGGTTGCGTGTAGTTCTGCACGTCGTTCAAGGTCAGCTGTCCGAACGGCAATGTGGTTGTGCTCTTGAAAGTGAACGTGCCGAGAATTGCGGTGCCAGGTTCGCTGCCGGTGCCGCCCGACGTGTGGTGAATGACGCCGCCGCCAAAACGCAAATAGTGTTTGCCGACCGACCACGACATCGTGTCAGAGAACTGCAATTGGTGGCTCCAAAGATCGGAGGCTCGCGACTGTCCAATCGTAAATTGCACTGCGCCGGCGCGCGTGTACGTCGTCGATAGATTCTGGGCTTCCCACAGTGTCACTGGGTCGCCGTGTAGATACGCGAAACGCGCCTCGTTCAGAAGTTTCGCGTTGACGACTGACGTGTGATTGACCTGCGCGGTCCACGCACGACGCGAGTAACGACGCGCAACACTCGGCGCGTTCGTACCACCGACTGCATCCTGCGGATTGTCGTCAAAGAACCGATCGACATTGAAACGGAATGCAAGGTTCTGGTTTGACGTTAGCTTGTGGTCCACACGGCCGTCGAAGAGAAACTGTCGATAGTGACCGGTGTATTCGAGGTTGCCATCGGGCGGCAGAACAAACGCCGGCAGCGACGTTGACAAGAATGTTGTGCGGTTCTGTCGCGTGTAGTCCGCCGTCGCGAAGAAGAACGTTCGATTCTCAACAATTGGACCGCCGATGGTACCGGAGTACTGCTGTAATGCGTCAGGAATATCGACCGGGTTGATGTGCTGTAGCGTGCTGGGCGTGACGCAAGTCGGCACCGACGGCGGGCAGAAACCTTTGGTTGAAAACGTCTCCGCTTGCCAGTCGCCGGGCCGGACCAACACGAGTGCTTCACCGTGCACGTCGTTGGTACCCGACTTCGTGACGATGTTCAGCGC
>DASZDV010000750.1:0-5506 GCA_035941575.1 Pyrinomonadaceae bacterium | reverse complement strand
AACAGGAGGGCGCGGAAAATCGCGCGTCGGCAATTTTGATCGCATGCGCCGATCCGGCGAAACAGGACGAAGTCGCGGCGCGCATTCTCGAACGTTTCCCCGAAGACCAGCTCGTCTTCACGCGCGACTTGCCTGAGATTTACGCTAGTGGAGTACCCGCGCTGAATGTTTTTATTAAGGTCGTCGTCGGTGTGGCTGCATCGATCAGCATGCTCGTGATTCTCTTGGCGATGTACACGACAGTCACTGAACGCACGAGACAGATTGGCATCCTCAAATCGCTTGGCATGTCGAAGACGTCGATTGCGTGGGTCATCGAGCAGGAAGCGATCATTGTTAGCGTCCTGGGTGTGGCGGTCGGCGTGTTGCTGACGTTGCTGGCGCGGCTGGCGGTGATGCGGACTACGACTTTGACGATCGAGATCGAGCCGCGTTGGGTCCTGATTGCTCTGGGGGTGGGCATCGTTGGCGGGAGCATCGGGGCCTTGTATCCGGCACTCCGAGCAGCCCGCCAGGATGCAGTTGACGCATTGAGTTACGAGTAACTCTTACTGGTCTTTGCGTGCTGGGACGCGAATCTCGTAGTCGGGCCAGCAGTTAAAACTCGAATCTTCTTCCTCAATCCCAAACGGAAACACTGTCGTCGTCGGAGCCGCCGGAGGTGCAAACTTCGGATCCAGCGCCTTCGCGATCTGATCGCGCGTATCTGCGAGGTGAGCGCGCGTTGCACGATCCGTAGCTCTCGGCATTGCCGCACCGATCGAGTTATTCAGATCGCGCAGTTCCGCTTTGATCAACGCGCGGTAATCGTCAGTAACTGACGGCCGCACGTTCAACTTCGTCGAAAGCAGATCGATGTACGAGTTCTGCAAGTTACGACGATAAACGTCGATCCTCACCGGTCCACCTTCAAGCTCACTCCAGATGCCGCGACGCAGGTCAGACATGAAGTCAGACGGACGATACGCGGCGGCGCCGTCGATCGCTTCCTGTTCAACCAGCCGATCGAAGCGAGCGTTGTTCAAAAGTGAATTCAGGATGCGCTCCTGTGCCAGGTTTACACGTGTTAGCGCGCCCGCGGCTTCGATACGCCGCAGGATTTCAGGTTTCAATGCCCATGTCGGCGTCGCGAACGCATTCTCGTTCAGGAAACGCACGGCCGCTGCCTGACGCTCCTTTGGCACAATCACGAACCGCACGCCGTCCTGTCCCGCATGTTTCTGTTGCGAGTTGAAGCCACCCACGATCGCCGTGACGTGATTGAGCTCCGTGGCCCATTGACCCAACATGCGGCCGTAAAGCTCGTCGAGATCGTCGTACGGTTCACCCGGATGGGAAGTCGCCGGTAAGAGCATGTCCGCGACTCGCTTCAGGTTCTTGATTCCCAGGGCAGTTGATGCAATCGCGTCAGCATCGCCAACCGCTTCGGTGTTTTCACCGGGATCCGAGCCGCGCGCGTCCGCAGTTGAAAAGCGGAGCCATGGCTTCGAATCCTGCTCGCGCGCCCATTCGTCGAGCGTCTTCTTCTCGTCGTCGGCAGTCTTTGCGCCTGGAATCGGTTTGTAGCCCCACATCGTGGCCCACTTGTCGTATGGTCCAATCTGCGGAATCAGATTTTCCAACGGAACGTTGTCTTCGGGCTGCACGACGTAGTTGAAACGCGAATAGTCCATCAACGTCGGCGTGTGACTCATCGTCTTAAGCCATTGAGGATCGCGAACTTTCTCGGCCGGATACGTAGCGCTCGCCTTCATGTTGTGTTGAAAACCGAGCGTGTGTCCGACTTCGTGCGCGATGACGTATTCGATCAGGCGGCCCATCAGGTCGTCGGGCAACGGCAGTTTCTTCGCGCGCGCGTCGAGCGGTCCAACTTGCGTGAAGTACCAGTCGCGTTGGAGGTTCATCACGTTGTGGTAATACTGAATGTCCGATTCGAGAATCTCGCCGGTGCGTGGATCGGCGACGTGCGGTCCCGAAGCGTTTTCAATGGTTGACGGCAGGTAACGAATCACTGAGTAGCGCGCATCTTCGGGATCCCAGTACGGATCTTCAGTTTTTGAAGGCGCTTCCTTCGCGATTATCGCGTTCTTGAAACCGGCGGCTTCAAACGCAGGCTGCCAGTCTTCAATTCCCTTCTTGATCCACGAAACCCACTTTGTTGGTGTCGCCGGATCAACGTAGTAAACAATCGGCTTCACGGGCTCGGAAATCGCGGCGTTGGGATCTTTCTTTTCGAGCCGCCAGCGAGTGATGTAGGTGCGTTGCGGCGCGCGCTGTTCGTCAACACCGTAATCGTACTTGCGTATCGTGAAGTAGCCCACACGCTCGTCAAACAGACGCGGCATCATCGGCTTCTCGGGCAGTTTAACCATACTGTAGTGCATGACCACCGTCGCGTTTGTGCCCGCGCGCATCCCCTGTGCAAACGGGTTTGGCGGAGGTTGCGGCCCGCCTGGACCGCCCGCTGGAGTCACGTCCGGAGGCGACGTGTACGTTTGTGAAACTTCCACTTCGATGTTGGTCGGGAACGACTTCGTCTTCTCGATAAACGATCGGGATGCGTCGAAACCACGTGCGCGGAGACGAGTGCGCGCGCTGAACTCTGTCACTTCCGTGGTGAAGAGGCGGGTCACATCGATCACTGCGGAATCGTCTTTTCCGAGCGCTTCGATGTTGAAGGCCATGATGATCGTATCGTTGTTCGCAGCCTGAACGGCGCGCGACACGGGAAGCTTCGAATCGGCGACGACATCGTAGGAAACGTTGCGCAGCAGAATGCGATTGCCCTTCCGCTCCCACTTAACGACTCGGTTGCCGGCCGCCTGTCCGCCGTAGCCAACGCCGAGTGTCGTTTTTGCGATCTGGCTCACCCACAGAAATTCTTTCTCCAGTTCGCTTCTCGGTATCTCGTAGTAGACCTTGTCCTTGATGCTGTGGATCTTGAAAACGCCATCGTCCGTCTTTGCTTCCTTCGTGATTACTTTGTCGTACGGTTTCGGATCGGCTGACTGCTCGGGCCGGCCCGGACGTTCCTGACCCGTACCGCCCGCGGGCGGTGTCGGTGGATCTTGTGTGGCGCCGCTTGCGCCCGAGCGCGGTGCTAAAACAAATATGGAAATGACTAACGAAATAACGAGAAGAGAGAGAGGCAGAGACCGGGGTCGCATTCGCATGCGTGAAACTCCTTCCGCTGTGGGGCTATTAGATTTTGGCGAACGATATCACGAACGGTGCGTCGTGAAGAAGCACACGCACGTCACACGCGTTGGTTCCTGATGATTCGGCGTGACGGCGCTCTGGTGAGTTTAGGTGCATTGCGATCGGTTAGCAACGGCAGCGGGTTGATCGCGCCTGAAGAAGTGTAAATGCCGAAGTGTAAATGCGGCGGTGTGCCTTGCGCGTTTCCTGTAGTTCCGACGAAGCCGAGCACGGTGCGACGAGTGACCGGATCGCCAACCTCCAGTCCCGGTGCGTACGCGTCGAGATGAGCGTAGTAATAAACTCGACCGCCGGCTCCGATAACAGAAACTGTCTGACCCCCGAGATTGTTCTCGCCGATCTTGTAAACGTACCCACTCGTCGCTGAAAGTATCGGAGTTCCCTTCGGCGCGAAGATGTCTTGTCCTTCGTGTAAACGGCCCGTGCCTCGCGGCGCGTGCCATGTGTCCGCAATCTGCTTCTTCGGAACCTCCGGCAATGGCATAGACAACTTGCGATCCGGGTCTTGCGTGTAGAGACGCGCTACGCGGCCGTAGAACACGATCGTGTCGGTGATCGCGGGACCGAGTCCAGTGAAGGCCAGCAACAACAAAACAACTATCGAGATGCCTGAGTACTTAACCCACCGTTTCATTCGATATTTGGGATGCCCAGCCGCAGGCTTGCGGTTTGCCCCGATGCCGACTTGAAAGTTCGATACCCCGCGCATAGCCACCTAAACGAACTTTCAACAAACTCAGTTCCACATAGTTATCCCGGCGAGTTCACTACGCCGTGAAGCGAACGCCACGACTCGTGCAATAGTTCGTCAATGCGGATCCAGTCCGCTTCGGTAACGCCACCCTGCTCCGCCTTTGTATCCCGAATCTCCATCGCTTCAGCGCGCGATCGTCCGTGGTCCATAAAACGCTCCACAGGCATGCCGTAGATCGCCGCCTGCAACTCGGCCAGGGCTCGAGTTAAATCTTCGGGTTGGTGCTGTGCGCGCTGACGATGAATGATCCACCACTCAAGCTCCAGTTTAGCGACGCGGTCCACGTCAAAGGCCAGGTCGCTCATGTTGCGGATAGCCTGGTAGAACTTCACCAGATCCGGAAGCGCCTTTTCGTAATCCGATCTCTGCTTGCCGCGCTGAAAAACGACTGCGGCATTGGCCGCGTAGTAAGCAACCACATTGGAACGTACAAACGGCATCTGATACTGCGTCCGCAACAGCTCGGCAAGCTCAGCAAATAGACGCACGCGGTGCTTGTCGTAGTACGACCGCCACATCGCAGTCTCAAGCCTCGCCACTTCGTCAGGATCGAATTGGCGCAAGTGCGCCGTGCGAGAACTAAAAAGATCGTATGCGACCCAGGCGCCGATTAACACAACGGTCACGCCAAAGATCTTCATTAGCAATCGGGTTCGGGGGATCATCGGTTTCCTTTCTGGTGAAGTTAGAGCTATTATCACCCCACTCGATCTGACAACTTCCGGCAAAATACGTGGCCCATGGCGGAAACGGTTTCACGCATTTCTGAGCACGGCACTTATCAGCAGTTTCTGGACGATTTTCGCGAAACGATCCGGACGGCTACCGCTCGTTTGCAGCAGATCTCCGCTGAAGAGAGCGCTAAAAGCGAACCCGGCAAATGGAGCCAACGACAGGTACTTGGCCACTTAATCGATTCCGCCGCAAATAATCATCAACGTTTCGTGAGCGCGCAATACACGGACAATCTCGTGTTCGCCGGTTACGATGCGGACGAATGGGTTGATGCGCAAGCTTACAACGATGCCTCATGGCCGGATCTGATCGAGCTTTGGCGCGCCTACAACATGCACCTCGTGCACGTTGTCTCGATAATCCCCGAACCCGTGCGAACACAACAACGAGATAAGCACAGTCTCGACCAGATTGCATTCAAGACAGTCGATCTCAGCACGCCAACGACGCTCGAGTATCTCATTCGCGATTATCTCGATCACCTAAAACATCATCTCGACCAGATTTGGAGATAGCAATGCCTTTGACCTATGAAGAACTGAAACACAAGACCCTCGCCGACCTCCGCGAGATCGCGAAAGGCATCGAGCATGAGGCCGTTCAGGGCTACACGCAGTTGAACAAAGAGCACTTGATTGTCGCGCTCGCAAAAGCTCTCGGCATTCATCACACGCATCACGACGTGGTAGGCATCGACAAGAGTTCAATCAAAGCTCGCATTCGCGAGTTGAAGACCCAACGCGCGTCCGCACTGGAGGCGCACGATCACGCACAACTCAAAGTTGTCAGACGCACCAT
>DASZDV010000749.1:0-2092 GCA_035941575.1 Pyrinomonadaceae bacterium | reverse complement strand
AGGGTGGCAACGCTGCGCTGCTTCCGGCGTTGAAGGTAAAGAAGTTTCACTTCAGTTCGCAATCAGAAGCGGTTTAGTAGGGCGTTTATCGTGCGAAAGGTAGTTTGACCATGCCACCAACATTCAACAACGGAAAGATCTGTTATCTGGAGATTCCGGCGACCGATCTCGCGCGTTCGATTGAATTTTACGAGAAGGTGTTTGGATGGAAGACGAGGCGACGCGGGGATGGGCAGGTGGCGTTTGACGACGGCGTTGGTGAAGTCAGCGGCGCGTGGGTGACTGGTCGTGCGGCTTCATCTGAAGCAGGTTTGCTGATCTACATCATGGTTGACAGTGTTGCAGACACGATAAATGCAATCGTTGCGCAAGGCGGCGAGATCGTGCAGCCGATCGGCGCTGATGCACCCGAGATAACCGCGCGTTTCCTCGACCCCGGCGGCAACATCCTCGGTCTCTACCAGCAACCAGCCTAACGCGCCGGTCTGTCGGCCTTTCAGGCCTCCCGCGTTTTTTCTTTGCGATCCAGTGGCTGCGCGCTGCGCGCTTGCCACTGGATCAATGAAGAAACGAAAGAGCCCTGAAAGGGCGACAGATAAGCGCCGCGCGAAGGAGCGGGCCGCAGATCCGGGCTGCTCAATGGCCAAAAATGCGCTATCCTCTCAACTCATTATGAGAAGAATTCCCCTGCTCTTCCTCCTCGCTGCTCTCTCGGCATTGAACGTTTCCCCTCAATCCGGAAGGCGAATCACTACGCCCGTTGCGAGCACGCCCGCGGCGCCGGTTCAACCACCACTCACGCCCGAACCTGAGATCAAAACAACAAGTAGTCCACCGCCACTCACAAACTTGATGTTTCTGTCCGAGAGCACTCGCGACCGCCCGATCAAAGGCCTCGACAACAAGAACTTTCGCATCTCGGATTTTGAAGGAAAAGTGGTGGTGATAAATCTCTGGGCCTCGTGGTGCGGACCCTGCCGTCGCGAAGTGCCGGAGTATGAGAAAGTGCGGAAGGCCTACATCGATCGCAACGTCGTTTTCATCGGTCTTACAACAGAAGATCCGCGCTACGAGTCCGAACGCGTGCAAAAGTTCGTGCGTGATGTTGGTTTTAGTTTTCGTCTCGGTTATGCCGATCGCGAACTCGCGCGGGCATTAACAAACGGCAGACGAGCCATTCCGCAAACAATGGTGATCGATCTCGAAGGCCGAATTATCCATCACTGGGACGGCTACACGCCCGGCCACAGCGGTGAACAACTCAAGCGAGCAATCGAACAAGCACTTACACGTGAATAGAAGGCGAGGTTTTATGTTCGCAATTAACCGATCTTTTCTTATCGTAATCTTCCTGGCTCTCTGCGCCATCAGCGTCCTGGCTCAAGGGACGAACTCATCGACAACAACTTCCGCCGTCAAAACAGTTCAGGTGAGTGCGCCAGTCAAGGAGGCTGAAGTCGGCCAACAGATAAAGGTCACCGCCGTCGCAAAAGACGCGGCAGGCAACGTCATCAACGAGCAACCTTCTACATTTTTCGCTGGTCCATTCGACATCGCAGCGGTTGACGACGACGGCAACGTGAAGCTTTTCGGCACTGGCGAAGTCACGGTCGGCGCAATCATCGGCGGCAAGCCGGGCTTGACCACCTTCATGGTCAAAGCTCCGAGCATTAAGACTATCGACGTGACCCCATTAAAGACGCCGCTAATCGTCGGCGGCAGCATTCCACTTGACGCCGTAACACGCATCTACAACGGCGATCCACGCACCGGTGTCCCGATTAATTGGACTACGTACAACCCGCGCGTCGCGACAGTTGATGCCGGCGGCGTCGTGACGGGAGTTGGACCAGGCAAAGCAACGATCACCGCGACATCGGGAACGGCGACCTCAACCACTCAGATTACTGTCGTCAAGAACACGCTGCGCAGCCTGTTGGTCAGCGCGACTTCAAAGACTGCACGCACCGGCGATGTGATCCGCTTTAACGCGAAAGGTACTCCTGCAAGCGACGTCGCGACGCGTTGGTCCGTCAGCGGCACCGGCGCCACAATCGATACGGACGGCGCATTCGTGGCTGACAAGCCGGGC
>DASZDV010000748.1:0-2079 GCA_035941575.1 Pyrinomonadaceae bacterium | reverse complement strand
CAATGCTCACACTCGGAGCAGCGATGGGAGGTTTCATCACCAGCAAGTTCGGAACCGATGTCGCTTTCATTCTCGATGCAGCAACCTACCTCTTGTCTGCAGCCTTGATCGCAAGTATTCGTGTTCCCAAACGTCCGAAGCGTGAGCGCCAAAAACTCGCGCTCGGACGTCTGTTGGGAATAACTGAAACGATCGACGGCATTAAATACGTCAAAGATCGACCAAAAGTGCTCGCGGCATTGCTGGTAAAACCTGCCTGGGGCCTGGGCGGGGGAATACTCACGCTATTGGCCGTCTTTGGTGAACGGATTTTTCCGATGGGCAAAAATGCGGCCGGTGGAATCGGGGTATTATTCGCGGCCCGGGGAATCGGAACTGCCGTTGGTCCTCTGGTGGCTCGGCGAGTTGCCGGCGAAGGTGAAAGAGCCATGCAAGCTGCTATTGGCATTGCATTTTTCATCGGCGGTATTTTTTACATTGCATTCGGTCGCGCGACGAACTTCATTTTCGCCCTCGTCGTCCTTGGAATCGCACATTGTGGTGGCAGCATTCTGTGGGTTTTCTCCACCGTGATACTGCAAAAAGAAGTTGTCGATAATTTTCGTGGACGTGTTTTTGCCGCCGAGCTGGCGCTCGTAACGCTGACGATGGCAGCGTCCAATTACGTCACCGGTGAACTACTCAGTCGCTTCAACATGTCGCCGCGCACGGTAACTGTTGGCGTCGGCTGCCTGTTTCTGCTACCCGCTGTCACGTGGTTTCTGACGCGACGGTGGTGGAACCGGAACATGCGTGAGGCAGTGCGTCCGATACGACTCGAGGACGCCCGCGAGCAACATGTGGTTCACACCTCAGTAGAGTAATAACTGTTATGCGAATCAAAGTCGGAGTTATGGGATCTGCTGCTTCCGAGAGCGCTCGGTTGGAAACTGGAAACACACTCGTATCCAGGGCCGAACGCCTTGCGGAAGTGATCGCAACAAAGGACGTAGTGCTTTTTACCGGCGCGACTACGGGCATTGTTTACGTTGTTGGGAAAACAGCTCACGACGCTGGTGTTTTCCACATTGGGATCTCGCCGGGCAGCAACGAACGGGAGCACAGTGAGATGTACAAGTTGCCGGTCGATGCGTGTGATGCGTTGATTTACACCGGTTTTGGGTTGAAGGGAAGGAATGTTGTGCTGGTTAGATCATGCGATATCGTGTTGTTTGTCGCCGGCGCCATGGGATCGCTTAACGAGTTCACGATTGCGCACGACGAAGGAAAGATTATTGGCTGTTTGACGGGGACTGGCGGCGTCGCGGATGAGTCGGAGTACCTGTTGCAGAAGTTTGGGAAGCGAACGACAGCGCGCGTGTTTCAGAGTGATGACCCGGAGAAGCTGATCGGTGATTGTTTGAGTGGATTAAAGACTATTGGAGGGTAAGAATTCGACGGTTAGTTTCACAGGATTCACAAGATTTGCATGATTTACAAGATAATCCTGTTCATCTTGTAAATCTGGTTAATCTTTATGAAGCTACCGTTCGCCACCATGACCCTAATCATCGCGCGGTACACTAGCTACCCAATAAACGAATCAGATTTCGATAACCCGATCTGGCGACAGTGCAAACCCATCACTATCGATCACCACTGGTCCGGCGAACCAGCGATACCGGATCGTCACGCCGAGGCCAGAATCTGTTGGTCTGACGAAGCGCTTCACGTTCGCTTTGTTGGTGCGCAGCGCGAGCCGTTGATCGTCTCCGACAACCCGCAAACAGAAACGAAGACACTTGGCCTCTGGGATCGCGATGTGTGCGAGATCTTCGTCGCACCCGATCCTGTAAACCCTTCACATTATTTCGAGTTTGAAGCAGCTCCAACGGGTGAATGGATAGATCTTGGAATCGTCGTTACGCGCGGTGGAAGAGAAACGGATTGGGACTTCCATTCCGGTTTCAAAACAGCCGCAAAACTCGAAAACGAACGATTACTGGTCGGGATGTCGATTCCGTGGAGTGAAGCTCTCCCAAAACCCAAGCCCGGCGATTCTTCGCGAGTAAATCTGTTTCGTTGCGTTGGCCCGGAAGC
>DASZDV010000747.1:0-6638 GCA_035941575.1 Pyrinomonadaceae bacterium | reverse complement strand
GTTTGACCGCGTGGTTCACGCCCGCCGTTCGGGATCAACTCGGCGGCATCGTGATTGGCTCGACCATCAAGGGAATCATCGCTGGAATAGCAATCGGTTTCTTTGCGAAGAAGTTTCACTCGCTGCCGATCGGCATTCTGTTTGGCGTGATTGTCGGCGCGGTGCTGGCGTATCTCACCGCGTTGATGGCCGGTGGTTACTATTTCGAGATCGTCGTGCCTGGAACAATCGTCGGTCTGATTGTCGGCTTCGCCACTCAGAAGTATGGAACTGTCCCTCAAACTTTATAAGGAGACTACAAATGCCAAGAGTTGTTCACTTTGAAATTCACGCCGGCGATCCGGAGCGCGCAGTCAAGTTTTACCAGACCTTATTCGGTTGGAACTTTCAAAAATGGGATGGGCCAATGGAGTATTGGATGGTCATCACCGGACCAGATGGTCAACCCGGCATCAACGGCGGCCTGATGCCTCGTCATGGAGAGATCGACGGGCAGGCAGTTATTGCTTATGTGTGCACGGTCGACGTTGCCGATGTTGATGAATCACTGAAGACTGCGCTCGACAACGGTGCACAGGTAGCGTTGCCGAAGATGCCGATTCCAGGCGTGGGCTGGCTGGTCTATTGCAAGGACACGGAAGGAAATATCTTCGGGATGATGCAGAACGACCCGGGAGCAAAGTAAGGGCGGTCATCCCTTGATGAAATCAACCATCTTTCGCATCGCTTGCATCTGGATGGGCGTCAGTGAGTATTTCTTGGCGCCCACTACTATTATTAGTTGGTCTGCGGCAATCATTTTGCGAAACGCCGTATAGGGAACAGGCAGGTAACAGAACTGCGCGTCGTTGCCGTGAAAGGTCCCTGTGGTTTGGAAGAGGAGTTCACCATCAGCAATAAAAACGATGGGAACAGTTTCTTCAAATCGCGGCGTCCCGGCATAAGACGCAAAGTCGAATTCCACTGTCTTCGGCGCTGGACCCTTTTTGACGTTGGCGTCTCCTGTCGTCTTGAGGCTTGGCAACAGCGTCACACCGTCTTTCCCCGGCTCCCCTTCAAGTTGAATTCCATACGCGAACACGTTTGAAACGTTTTCATTCGGCAGGTAGTTGGCCGTGGTTTCAAGGGGCACAGTCGATGTCTCGGGTGCTCGTAGCGGTTGCGCCTCTTTGTCAAACGGGAAAAAGTCGAACCCCTGACTGTAGTGAAACACGATCATGCGCGTCTCCTGGCGCACGAAGCCGACCCAGATCGCACTGACATTATTGATTCGCGCGTAGTGCGTCTTCACGACCGTTGCTGCTTCCGCGGCGCGCTTGTAACGCTCTTCCTGGGTCTTTTCGCTCAAAACAGAATTGATGAAACTTACGGTGACGATCAAACGATTTTCGGCGTCGTTAACGTTGACGTTAACTTCTTCGCCAAACTTCTTGATGAGTTCGTTGCGGACGGTCATCAACTCGCTGAGCGTTTGCGCGACTTGCCTGACGCAACCCGTAGGGAATAGAGATGAAACAACGATCGCCGCGAGGAGTTTGTGACGTGGGAGCATTCTGTTTCAGCGAAGAATCAGTCGCTGGGCTTGCCTTGCAGCAGCGGCTCCGACTTCAACGTCTGTGGACCATTCTCATTGCAGATCGCGAACGATGCGCCCTCGTACATCGTGACACCTGCATATTCGCCCTTCGCGTTGAGAATGTAGAAGTTGATGCCGAAGTTGGGCAGGCCGCGACCGTTGAGTAAGCGTTTCTCGATAGTGTTGTTTTTGATTCTATTCAACACTTCCATGCCCGCATCTTTGGGATTTGCGCCGCGACGCATCTCTTCGACGATCACGAACGAGCAGAGGTTAAACAGGTTTGCTTCGCCGCGTCCGGTAGATCCCGCCGCGCCGACTGCGCCATCGACATAAAGTCCGGCTCCGAGAATTGGCGAGTCGCCAAGTCGTCCGGGGATTTTCCACGCCAGTCCGCTCGTGGTTGTCACGCCGCAGATCTCGCCTTTCGAGTTGATGCCGTCGCAGTTAATTGTGCCGTGGAGGTTCTCTTCGCGAAGCTTTCCTTCAGCGAGCATCTCGAGCGCGACGCGATGTCCGGCTTCGGCGCGCTTCTTCGGGTCGAGATAGTGACCGGGATCTGTGCGGCGTTTCCATTCGAGCCACTGCTTGCGCGAGTTCTCGGTGTTGAGGTCGTCTTCGATCTTGAAGCCCATGTTGCGCGCGAACTCTTGAGCGCCTTTGCCGACGATAAGGTGATGGTCCGTGTTATCCATCACAGCTTTCGCGACCAGCGAAGGAGTGCGTACGCCTTCAAGCGCGCCGACGGCGCCAGCCTGTTTTCTTGGACCATGCATGACGGACGAGTCGAGCTGCACAATGCCTTCCGCGTTCGGCAAACCGCCGTAGCCGACGCTATCGTCGAGCGGATCGAGCTCGACAATGTTGACGCCGCTAATGACCGCGTCGAGCACGTCTGAGCCGCCGGTCATCATGGTGAACGCCTTTTGCACAGCGGTCACGGTGCCGCCGTTTTTGAAACGGTTGCCGTTGGCCGACGAGATCACCAGAGGTTTGATGGCGCCTTGCGTCAGGATCGTGGGAAAGCCTGCGGCGTGTTTACTGGTTGCAGCGAGAGTCAGGCCGGCGGCCGCGCTGGTCCGCATGAAGTCACGGCGTTTTATCTTTTTGGTCATGGTGCGCGCATTATAGATCAATAAAGATCCAGTGCTTCTTTAATTCTTTCCTCAGTTTTTGAACCGATTCCGTCGACCATCTCGAGCCCGCCGCCGACTACGAAGGCCTTAAGATCAGGGATGGATGAGACTTTGAAACGCTGATGCAGCAGCGCCGCTGTCTTTGGACCAATTCCGGGGATCTCCGTGAGGTCCAGGACAGTCTCAGGTGTTTCCGCCGTCAACCGTTCCCAAGCGTCAAACGTCCCGCGTTCAAGCAGGTCGATAACTTTTCCGGCGATTGCTTTACCGACTCCGGGAATCTCCTGCAAGCCCGCGACGCCTTCCTTTTCCGCAATCTCTTTCAGCGGAGTGGGCCAAACCTCGATCGCCTCGGCCGCATTGCGATACGAACGCAGCCGAAACGGATCGTCGCCGCGAATCTCCATCAAGGCTGACAAGCGGTAGAATCGACGAGCGATCTCTTCGTTCTTCATCGGTTTGCGATTTCTATGTTTCGGTTTGTGCTAGTCTAAACTCGCGGTGAGAAATATTAAAGGCAACCACAATCCGGTTAGGAGTAGCAACGAGTGAATCACACCAGACGAGAGCTATTGACCAGCCTTACTGTTGCCGGCGCAGGTGCGTTGTTGATTAGTTGCAAAGCATCGCCTACCAAGCCGGCCGCGGCGACCAACGACGAAGCGAAGGAACCTGCGCCGGGTGAAGCCGTGCCCGTAGAGGTCAGCGCGGCTGAAGATCTGATGCGCGAACATGGAATACTCCGCCGCGCATTGCTGGTTTATCAGGAGTTGACAGTTAGGTTGCGTCAGGATGCCGCAACGGTGCCGTTGGAAGCCATCGAAAAAACGGCGCAGTTGTTTCGCGTGTTCGGCGAAGACTATCACGAGAAACGTTTGGAGGAGGCATTCATCATTCCGGTCGTCAGAAAAGTGCAGGGACCCGTAGCGGCTTACGCCGACGTCCTTTTGGCCCAACACGAGCGAGGACGCGAGATTACGGATTACCTTTTGTCAGTTTCGAAAGCAGATCGACTTGCGACCAACCACGTGGAAGGCGTGACTAAGGCGTTCGAGTCGTTTGTGCGGATGTACGAACACCACGCGGCGATAGAAGACACGACGGTGTTTCCGGCGTGGAAGGCTGCGACCGGCGATCAGGAGTATGACGAGCTAGGTGAGAAGTTTGAAGACATTGAGAACGAACAGTTTGGTTCCGATGGTTTTGAGACGGCGTTAAAGAGAATGGAAGACATTGAAGCTAGCGTTGGTCTAAACAAGTTGGACTTGTTTACAGCGCCACCGCCGCCAAAGTAATATCCGCACACAAATAAAAAAATTGGACGGAGGTTCCTCACGCCACTCCGCGGGCACCTCAAACCTTAAACCTCTCGATTTCTTAAGGAGCCAAACATGTCGTATATACAATTCGCCGACGAACCCAATCAGGAAGAACGCATCGCGAAACTCAGGCAGGAGGTGGAGAAACTCGGCGGCAGCACGATGTCACTCGAATCGATGCCGGCCGATATGGAAGAAGAGTTTCTGCGTCACGTGCTGGAGTATGAAACTGCCGAACCGATTAGTCTGCTGAAGCTGCTCGAGAATGCCGGGTTAGAAATTCCGGGGCCGGACCAGCTTGATGACGATGCGCTCACCGTCAAACTCAAAGAGATCATCGAGCGCATGGCAACAGTGGGAGCATATCTGCTGCACACGGACCACCTGTCAGATCGCGGGCTTTACGAATACCTGTTTCACGATGGTTTGCGCGAGGAAGCAGTGCTGTTTCCCGAGAACCCGAGCTATGCGTACATGATCGATCTCACCGGCAGCGGCAGCGAGGAAGACAATCAGGTCTTTTTGAAGTACTACGCCGACGAGAAGTACCGCGAACAATGGGCCACTGACTGGCCCGACGATCGAATACCCGAACACGAAGATCCACCGTTCGATCGGGACCGGTTCTTGCCGCAGTCTCCGATTGGTTGAACTGAAGTAAACCGTACGACTTTGCCTCAAAACTTCACCGTCGCGGCAAAGCCGCAACGCGAGGACTTTTGGGGCAAAGCTACACCGTGGCTTAGGCGACGATCATTGTGCCGGTGCCTTTGTCAGTGAAGATCTCTGACAGAAGCGCGTTGCGATTGGTGCCACTAATGATGTGGGCGGAGTGAACTCCACGCCGCAACAGCGTTGTTATGCTTTGCAGTTTAGGAATCATTCCGCCAGTGGCCGCGCCGCTGTTGACTAGCTCGTCAGCTTCAGCGGCACTCAAACGTGAGAGTTTTGTCTCAGGGTTTTTTGGCTGAAGGTAGATGCCGTCGACGTCGCTGAGGAGTATCAACTTCTCCGCGCGCAATACGACTGCGATCTCCGCGGCGATGGTGTCCGCGTTGATATTGAACACCGCGCCATCATCGTCCGCTCCAAGCGACGAGATCACCGGCAAGTAACCCTGGTCCAACAGCACCATCAGCAGCCGCGAGTTGATCTGAACGACGTCGCCGACGTTACCAAAATCGACTTTGTCGAGGACGCCGGTCTGTCGGTTCAGGATTTCTCTTGGTGGCCGTTTTTCGGCGTGAACGATGTTGCCGTCAACGCCTGACAAACCGACGGCTTCAATCCCGCGCTGGCGCAACGCGGCGAGAATGTCCGTGTTGATCTTGCCGGCGAAGATCATCTTCGCCATTTCGAGTGTGGCGTCGTCGGTGACGCGGCGGCCTTCGATGATCGTCTGTTCGACGCCGAGTTTCGAAGCGAGTTCGCTGAGTTGTTTGCCGCCTCCGTGAACGACACAGATGCGAATTCCGACTTGATGGAGCAGCGCGAGTTCTTCGGCAAGCGAAGTCAGGTTGTTGTGGTCCTCAGTGACTTTGCCGGAGAGTTTGACGACAAAGGTTTGGCCCTTGAAGCGTTGAATGTACGGCAACGCCTCGCGCAGAAGATCCAGACGTGTTTGGTTGTCGATCACCATATTCATAGCAGCTTTGCGAGCACGGCCTTCTGTACGTGGAGGCGGTTCTCCGCCTCGTCGATGACAACTGACGCTGGCGAATCGATAACGCCGTCGGTGACGATCACGTTGCGCCGAACAGGCAAACAGTGCATGAAGATCGCATTACTGGTTCGGCGCATTTTGTCTTCATTCACGATCCACTTGTCTCGAAACTGCGCTCTCTCAGCTATGTCTCGATCTGTGCTGCCGTAAAACTGTTTCGCGCCCCAACCCTTTGCGTAGATCACTTGCGCACCATCAAAAGCCGCGTCGATATCGTTGGTGATCTCAACGCTGCCGCGCTCACGTATGGTGTCAATCAACTCTTCGTCGAGTTCGTAACCCGGCGGATGGGCTATAACAAGATCGTGGTCCATCTGCGCCGCGGCCAAAGCAAAACTATTCGGGACGGCCATCGGCAGCGGTTTCGGATGCCACGCCCACGTCAACACGACACGCTTGCGTCCCGCGCCGAGTTTTTCGCGAATCGTCATCATGTCCGCCGCGGATTGACACGGATGATGCATCGCCGATTCAAGGTTAATGATTGGTACCGACGCATACTTCGCAAAGGCGCGAAGCACGGGATCGGTTCGCTCTTCCTGCCAGTCTTTCAACGCTGCAAAAGTCCGCACGCCAATGGCGACACAATAACGTTCGAGCACACGGACAAATTCCGCCACGTGTTCGGTCTTGTCGCCATCCATGACTGCACCTTCGCGATGTTCGAGTGTCCAACTCGTGCCGCCCGGTTCCAGCACGACAGCATTGCCACCGAGTTCGTAGATTCCGACTTGCATCGAAGCGCGCGTTCGTAGACTCGGGTTGAAGAACACGAGAGCCACAGATTTGCCAGTCAAGGGTCTTGACTGATCGTCGCCGGCTTTGAAGCGCAGCGCCGAAGAGATTAGGTGATTGAGGTCGCTGTCGAGAGTGGTCAGAAAATT
>DASZDV010000746.1:0-14320 GCA_035941575.1 Pyrinomonadaceae bacterium | reverse complement strand
CACTCACCTTCACGGGTGATTTCAACATCCGTGATCGCCAGCCGCGCAAGGACGTCAGTCACGTCTTCGATCTGTGTTTCCAAAATTCCTCCCAAAACCAACCTTCCGCAACTCAATCCCACAAGCGTCGGCGCAAGCTTCACAATCATGTCCGCCGTCAAATTGGCGCAAATGAAATCAGCCGAACTAGTGCTCTCGTCAAGAGTCCCAACCCGAAAACCAACTCTCTCGCCAACGCCGTTCGCGACGGCATTCTCCCGCGCGATCTCGATCGCCTCCGCGTCAGTGTCACACGCCTCAACGTGCGCGCCCGGAGCTAACATGGCCGCCGCTATCGCAAGAATCCCCGTCCCAGTCCCGACATCAAGAAAACTGCCGCCCTCAAAATACTTTTGCACTGCCGCGAGACATAGACGTGTCGTTTCGTGAGTGCCCGTGCCGAACGCCATGCCGGGTTCAATGCGAATCACGACTCGATCCGGGCGTTCGTCAACGTTGGACCACGGTGGAGCAATGATGAATCGCCCGACTTCAACGGGCTGCCAACTCTTTTTCCATTCTTCCAACCAGTCGCGCTGCTCAACTTCGCGAACACTCATATCGCGGACGGACGACGACGGCATCTCATAGATCCGCAACGCTTCAAACAGCTCCTCTCGCACACGCTCTCGGTCGGGAACGTCCGGGAAGTAACCTGTGACCTTGGTCAAATCCGTGGCTGTCTCGGTTCCGCTTGCACCCGACTCCATGAGCGCGTACTCAACCGCCTCACGCGCCTGCGGCTCAGTATCAACATCCAACGCGTACCACTTTTCGTTCGTCGCGCTCATTCGAGACCAAACTCGTTAAGCAAATTTGGATTGTTGCGCCAATCCTCTTCGATTTTCACAAACAGTTCGAGGTGAACACGATGGCCCAACAACTCCTGAATGTCGCGCCGCGCGCGTATGCCGATCTCTTTCAGACGGCTGGCTCCGCGGCCAATGATGATCTTTTTCTGCGACGTCCGTTCCACAACGATGACGCAGTTTATTCTGGCGAAGTCTTCGCGAACTTCTTCGAACCGCTCGGTCACGACAGCAGTAACATACGGAATCTCGTCGCCGGTTGTCTGCAACACCTTCTCCCGAACGATCTCCGCAACCATGCTGCGCAATGTTTGATCCGTCAGCTCGTCTTCAGAAAAAATCGGTTCACCTTCCGGTAAGTGTCGTAGCGAGCTCTCGATCAGAACGTCAGTCATCTCGTCCTTAAGGGCCGAGATCGGAATGATCTCGCGCCACTCGTACTCGTTGCGGTACCAGTCCATCAACGGCAGCAGCGACGATTTATCTTCGAGCTTGTCGATCTTATTTAGCAGAAGGATTGCGGGCTTTTCGGATCGCTTCACGAGGTCGAGAACGAAACGATCGCCATTGCCGGTTGACGCGGCGGCATCGCGAATGAGGCAGACGAGATCGACGCCAAGAAGCGCGTCCTGAACGGCGGCCATCATGCGTCGATTGAGTTCGTAACCGGGTTGATGCACACCCGGCGTATCCACCAACACAATCTGGCCTTCGGGTTTTGTGATGACGCCCTGGATTCGAAAGCGCGTCGTTTGTGGCTTATCTGAAACCGCTGCAATCTTCTGGCCGACGAGCCGGTTGAGCAAAGTTGATTTACCGGCGTTAGGGCGCCCAATCAGCGCGACGTAACCACTGCGGCGTTCAATGTGTGTCAACTCTTCTCCGCAAAGATCTGGACCAGATGGATCAACGTCTCAGTCGACTTCTCGAGACCGCGGCGCGAGTTGAACTCAAGCTTCCCGTGAAAATTTGCACCGCCGGTGAAGAGATTCGGCGTCGGCAAACCGCGGAACGTCAGACTCGACCCGTCGGTGCCGCCGCGAATGGGTTTTAGAAACGGCTTCAACCCGGCGCGCTTGGCCGCTTCCATCGCGTTGTTCGTCAACTCCGGGTAGTTCTTCAGCACCTCTTTCATGTTCTTGTAGTTTTCTTTGACTTCGATCGAGATCTTCACTTCCGGAAACTTTGCTGCCGTTTGGGCCACCATGTCGCGCAGCAGTTTTTCTTTGGCGTCGAGTCCGCTGACGTCGAAATCACGCAAGAGGATCTTCAGCGTGGAAGTCTCCACGTCGATCGTTCCGGCGTAAGGGTGAACAAAACCAACTCGCGCTTCGGTTGTTTCCGGCAACATGTCGTGCGGGAAGCGATTGAGGTAATCACCGATCGCATACATCGCGTTGATCATGATTCCTTTTGCAGTTCCCGGGTGCGTGCTCTTGCCCTGGAACGTAACAGTTGCAGTGCGAGCGCTCCAGGTTTCGTCGCTAATCTCTCCCAACTCCTCACCGTCAACTGTGTAAGCGAATTTCGCACCGAACGCTTTAACGTCAAACTTATCGATACCTGTGCCCACTTCTTCGTCAGGCGTGAAAGCGACGGCGATAGTGCCGCGTTTGATCTGCGGGTTTTGTCGCAGCGTGTCGATCATGGTCATGATCTCCGCGACGCCCGATTTGTCGTCGGAACCCAGAAGCGTCGTGCCGTCGGCTGTGATGATATCGTCGCCGATCAACTCTTTCAGCACGGGGTTCTTGGCTTCTGTGATCACCTGGGTCGGATCTTTCGGCAGCACGATATCGCCGCCCTTGTAATTCTTGTGAATGATCGCGTTAACGTTTTCGCCTGAGACAGCCGGCGACGTGTCCATGTGTGCGATGAAGCCGATCACCGGGACTTTTGAATTGTCCGGCAGGTTGCCGGGCACTAGCGCGTAGACGATGCCGAACTCACTGACGCGAACGTTTTGCGCGCCAAGGGCAGTCAACTCTTTCGCCAACAGGTTTGCGAGGTTGAGTTGCTTGCGCGTGCTCGGCGTGGTTGTTTGATCCTCCTGCGACTGCGTGTCGATCTTCACGTAACGAAGGAAGCGATCGAGCGCCGACTCGGTGGGCGGTTTAAGCGCGGTTTGCGCCTGGGCCGCGACCGCGAAGACCAGACACAAAAGGAAGCTAAGCAGTGATTTCATGTTCGAACGACCTTTCAACACAGATTACACGGGTTTACGATTCAAATCGTCCAGCACCCGTTGCAACTCGTCTCTCTTCGCCGTAAGCAATTCCTCGTCCGCATCTGCCGGGACGTAGATTGGCGGCGCCACGTAAACACGAGCGCGTGTAAAGGGTTTCGGGATCTGAAACAGGTCCCAACTCGGAAGCGTCCAATAGCGTTCCAAAGCCATTGTCACAGGCATGATCGGGTGACCCGTCTTCTTTGCCAGCAGCACGGCGCCCATCTTCGCAACGTAGCGCGGACCTTTGGGCCCGTCGATCGTGAACGCGGTGGTGCAGCCCGCGCGCATCAGGCGCGCCATCTCGACAACTGCTCCTACAGCGCCGCGTGTACTTGAACCTCGAACCGCGCCGTAACCGAATCGCTGAATAAAGCGCGCGATGTATTCGCCGTCGAAACTGCGCGAGGTCATCACGACGATCTTTCGTTTACGCCACCAGTACGTTGTTAAGAAAATTCGATCGTGCCAGAAGACGTAGATTGGCAGCCCGCCGTCTGCCTCGGCTTTCTCATGGTTCTCCCACCCAATGACTTCGAAACGCGCCGTCAGTCCGATCAGATTAATCATCAGGTAGAACGCCAGGTCGGCCGCGCGGATCAGCAGGCGCTCCTTAAACGAATACTCAGATAGATCGGCGAACTCGTAAGCGCGGTTGACGCGTTTCTCGATCGAGAGATTGGGAGCGTTGAGTTCCTGTTCCATCGCTGACGGCAGCGCCTCAGTAAATCGCGGGCTCGCCTTTCGGTCGAGTCTTCCAGCGTTTATGAATCCACAGCCACTGTCCGGGATAACGCCGGATTTGATTTTCGATAAGTTGGGAGAGTTTTCTCGTTAACTCTCGCACGTCGTCGTCTTCGTTGCCAGTCGCTTCGAAACAAACCGGTGGTCCGATGATCAACACGTACTTTCCTTTTTCTTCGTCCCACGGTGCGAATACCGGAATGATAGGCGCCTTCGTCCGCAACGCAAGTTTGGCCATGATGAAGTTCGTGGCTGCGGGCGTTCCGAAAAAGTCAACAAAGATGGCTTCGGAGTCGAGTGCGTTCAGGTCGGGTAATAATCCGAGGATTCCGTTTGAGCGCAGCAGTTTGAGCATTGAACGTGCGGCGGAGAGTTTGTCGATCGTTTCGTTGCCAAACCGCATGCGCGTGCGGTCAACGAATTGTTCGATTTTTGGGTTGTCGATCCTGCGCACCAGGAAACTGAACGAATGACCGAAGAGGGAAGGGCCAAAGCTGGTTAGTTCCCACGCGCCGAGGTGAGCGGTGAAAAGGATGAGGCCGCCGTTCATTTGAGCTTTTGCTGCTTCCAGGTGTTCGAGGCCGTGGGGTTCGATCAGGCTTTGCAGTTGTTCGAGGGATCGTGTTGAGAGCTGGCTGAACAGGCCGAGTTGCCGGCCGAGACTGTCGAAACACTCGCGGAGTAGTTGTTTTCTTTCCTCCTCACTTTTTTCGGGAAACGCTAAACGGAGGTTAGTTGTGCCGGTTCTGCGGAGGTCTGAGGCGAGTAGGTAAGCGAGTTTGCCGACCGTCCGCCCAAGTGTCATTGCGGTTGAGGGAGGGAAGTGACCGAGAGTTACAAGGACGGATTTCGCGGCCGCATATTCGAGATAGGTTTGTAGCTTTCCCTGTTTCGCCATGGGGCAGGACGCGCGTAGTGTAGCAGAGGGGCGCGAACGCCTTAAGCATGCGACAGGACTACAGAGCTCTACTACGAGCGCCGAAGGCGCGGCAGAGGGTAGCCAGGGGCCGCGCGAAGCGCGCTGCCCCTGGGATCTGTGGAATTAAACAATAGAGGCCTGAAAGGCCGACAGAAAAAAACGCGCGCCGTTTTTCGCCCTTTCGGAACTTGCGCCGACGCGGCTAAATATTACGCGTTAACGCTTGGTGGCTCCGTCGGCGGCGGCACGACGGAGCCCGGAGGGGAGCACGCCGAGCAGCCCAATCGTTGAAACAGCTTGGGTTTGACTCCAAAGCAAGCGATGTTTCTGATATATTTCGAACGCGCGGCGACAGGTTTTCGTACAGTCAATCGATCGCTACGTGCGGCAAGCAGGTCACTCTCCTCAAAATCGTTAGATTGGAGCCGGATGCAACAACGCCGAATTCTCATCGTCGATAACAACGATGAGTTGCGCCTTTTACTCGAACAGGTTCTCGGTGAACTCGGCCACGACGTGGTCGTTACCGGCGAACGAAAAAAAGCGCTGCGCCGCGACGATCTCGACAGCTTCGATCTAATCATCAGCGATCTCTCTGAAGCCGAAGTCAACGGCCAACCCATCGGCGATTTGCAGCGCAAACATCTCGTAACACCACTGAGCGCAGAGATCCGCACTACTGACATCATCAAAGCCTTCAAAATGGGGGCCGCGAACTATCTGCGATTGCCTTACAACCGCGATGAACTCCGCGAGATCGTCGAAAAGACTCTCGCTTACAAACTGCGTTACGTTGACGACCCAAGCGTTCTTTCTCACGTTCACGAAAAGATCGAGTTTGAATTGCCAAGCGATCTGTCGCTCATGAACGGAGTGTTGGAGTACTTGCAGGAACGCGTCGCGAAGTTGGGTTTGATTAAACCCGACCGTTCAAATCTTTTCGTTGCACTCGACGAGGCGTTTGTAAACGCTGTCAAACACGGCAACAAGAACGATCCCACCAAACTCGTTCGCATCACGGCTGAGTTAACACCACAGGAAGCAAGCTTCACGGTTGAAGATGAAGGCGAGGGTTTTGACATTAACCAGATCCCTGACCCGTGCGATCCCGCCAACCTTTTCCGCTCGTCAGGTCGAGGAGTGCTCCTCATCTACAACATCATGGACGAAGTTGAGTACAATGCGCAGGGTAATCGCGTAAAGATGGTTAAGCGGCCGGACGTTCCGGTGAAGACTCAACTCGTTGACACATCCCCTGACGACAAACACCTCTGACAATCCCGTTTTATCCCGCACAAATTCCGGTGCTACGAGATCGTTTTGGCGCGAATGGCGCTGGTGGGCGCCGCCTGCGTTAATCGCGCTCGCCCTCGTTCTCTACTTCGTCGATCCGTTTATCGGCGACTGGGACGGCATGGACTACACCATGCTGTCGATTGCCGGCTACCCCTCATCGATGGCGCTCGGCCGCAATCTCTTTATCTTCGGCAATCATTTCTTGTTTGTAATCGGTCGCGGTTTGTTTCATGTGCAGCCTGAGAGTGCCTACCTGATCTTCAAGTATGCGGTAGTGGCGCAGGCGCCACTCGCAGTCGTCGCCTGCTGGTTACTGGCGCGCGACATCAGCGGCTCGTTGCGCGCTGCGACCATCGCGGCGGTGTTGATTGCCTTCTCGCCCGTGTTCGTGCTTTACGGCGGGCAAGTGATGACTGACGTTCCGTCGGTCCTTGTGCTTGCAGTGGCTTTGTTGATCCACCTTCACGGCATTAAGGAAAGAAAACTCTGGTTGATTTTGCTAGGCGCGGGTTTGATGGGACTCGGCGTGAATTTGCGCGAAACGATCGGGTTCTACCTGCCGTGGCTCGTGCTGTCGCCGGCTGTTTTTGGTTGGAAGCTTAAGCGGCGAGACGTTCTTTACATTCTGGCGTCGTGTGCGGTGTTTGCGCTGTTTGCGTTTAGTTGGTTTGGTTACTGGTACATCACTGACTCTCACTATCGATGGGTTTGGAACGGCTGGCGTGAATCGATGCGTGAAGAGGCGGCGCGACATCCGGTCGCATTGAAAAATCTTCTGCCGTACTTTGTTTACTACTTCATCAGCGCGCCGCTCGTGTTTTTGACATTGCTGTTCGCGCCCGTGCTCGAGTGGCGCAAACACCAGCTGACGCCGATGCTCCTGTTGTGGCTGGTTGGTTTCGTCGCCAACACGCTGCTCTTTTTCAACTACAGCACGACCGTGAATTGGCGCTACTTCCTGACCGGCTTACCCGCGATTGTGCCGTTAGGTGCGTTTTGGATGTTGCGTGTTGCGGAAAGTCGTTTCAAGACTCCGCATCGCGCGTTTGTGGTTTGCGCCGTAGTCATTGCCGTTGTGGCCGCCATCCTTTTTATTTACATGCGTCCGATCAGTTTTGAGTTTGTCGAGCGGCGCGCAATGAGCAGGGACTACAAGCATCGACTCGAGCAAGTACCGTCTGATGCGGTGATGATTTCCGGTTCACAGACGATTGCGGTGCACTACTGGGCGGCGATTGGCGACGGAGATTGGAAGGCCATCGGCACTGGGGGCGGTTGGCCCGGCGATCGTTTATTTTCGACAATCGACAACTACCTCAAAGAAGGCCGGCGCGTCTTCATCGATGCTGATCCTCGCTGGTGGCTGCCGTGTGGTTGGCAACGTGACGAGATACCGATGATTGTCGCGCTCGAGCAACATTTTAGTTTTCGGAAGGTGAGTGAAACGATCTACGAGGTACGGCCGCCGGGAGATCCCACTGCGAGAGACCAGCCGAACCTAAAACAGTTGCTTCCTGAGAACAGGCCAGCGGAAACGAAGAAGTGTCCACCCGCACGTGGCTAATAAAAATTGCCCTACGAACTTTTTCTCGCATTCAGATACCTTCGCTCACGGCCGAAACGTCGGCTCGCGCGTGTAACCGCACTCGTTGCGATACTCAGCATCACGATGGGTGTTGCGGCGCTGATCGTGGCAATGGCACTGGCGAACGGTTTTCGCGACGAAATGCGCGACAAGATTTTGCAAGGCACGTCGCACCTTACTGTACTACGCGAAGACGGGCGGCCCATTGAGAACCACGCGAAACTCGCTCAGCGCCTGCGACAAGTCAACGGAGTGGTGAGCGCATCTGCTACAACGTACGACGGAGCGTTCGCGCGTGGGCCGAAAGGCGATGCGTACGCTGTGTTGCGCGGAATTGAGCGCGAGGGCGGCCAATCAATTCAGATCCCTAAATGGTTAATCGCCGGCTCGTTTGACCCACTCTTCCAAACGCCAGGCACAAAGCCGGCGGAAATCCCTGCGCTCGTAGGAGCGGACCTCGCAACGCGGCTGGGAGTTTCAGTGGGCGATACGTTTTTCCTGGCGCCCGCGACTGAGTTTGATAGCAGCGTGATGCGACACTTGCGAGTGGTTGGCGTATTTCGCTCAGGACTGTTCGAGTACGACTCAACGTGGATCTATCTCCCGTTTGAAACAGTAGCGAGTTTTGGGCGCGGTAACCATGCGATTTCTGTAATGAGTGTTCAAGTCAATGACGCTGACAACGTGAAAGAAGTCGCTGCGCGCGTGCTGAGTACGTTGGGTAAAGGTTATACGCTCGTGGATTGGCAACAGGCCAACCAGCCGCTTTTCTCCGCGTTGGCGCTCGAGCGTCGCATGGGAGTTTTTGTCATTGGTCTAATCGTTGCGATCGCGGCGCTCAACATCACGACGATGCTCATTCTCGTCGTAGTTGAACGACGGCGCGATATCGCGATCCTCAGCACGCTGGGCGCGACACGCACCGGTGTGATGTTGGTATTCATCATCGAAGGCGCAGTTGTCGGTGCGATCGGCGCCGCAGCAGGAGTCGTGCTTGGTCTAACAGCTTGCTTTCTTGGCAATCATTACAAACTCGTTAGCTTACCCGCCGACGTTTACTCGATCAGCAACGTGCCGCTTCACGCCGGTCTTAACGAAACACTCGTCGCCGCCTTGATCGCGTTTGGCCTGAGTGTGCTGGCAACGATCTATCCCGCGCGAAATGCAGCTCGCCTCCGGCCTGTTGAGGTCCTGCGCGATGCCTGATCGTCTCGAGGTTGTCGATCTGCGAAAGAGTTTCGCCGCGCCCAACGGAGAACGAATCGAAGTCTTACGTGGCGTGAGTTTCACGATAAATCCAGGCGAGTGCATTGCAATTACCGGCGCGTCGGGATCAGGAAAGTCAACACTGCTTCATCTCATCGGCGGACTGGAGAATACGGACCATGGATCCCTCACGGCGCTTCGTCGTGAGCAGATCGGATTTGTATTTCAGTTTCACTATCTTTTGCCTGACCTCACTGCGGTGGAGAACGTCGCACTGCCGTTAATGGTTCGGCGGTCCAAAGACCCACTTGCACGGGCCGCTGCTCTGTTAAAGGAAACGGGACTTGCAGCCAGATTGGACCACCCGATTTCGCATCTGTCAGGCGGCGAACAGCAGCGCGTCGCTGTCGCCAGAGCGCTGATAACTGAACCGGAACTGATACTCGCAGACGAACCTACCGGAAATCTCGATCCGTCAATTAGCAAAGAGATCGGAAGATCGCTCGTGAACTACGTGCGCGAGCGGTCAAAAATGGCGCTGATCGCTACACACAGTCCGACTTTGGCACAAGTTTGTGACCGAATACTGCTTTTGGAAGGCGGCCGCGTTAAGCTCTGAAATAGCGGCTGCGTTGCGTCTTTCCATGGGTTATAATGCGCCCAAGTTGCCGGGCAGTGAGGTTTTTGCCCGGCTTGGTAATCATAAGGACTTTTTAGCGAAAATCAGGATGTTCGAACGTTACACCGAGAAGGCGCGCCGAGTTATCTTCTTCGCGCGCTATGAAGCTTCCCAGTTTGGCGCACCGGCCATTGAACCGGAGCATCTGCTGTTGGGGCTGATGCGTGAAGATAAGACCCTCACGGGGCGCTTTTTCCCGCGGGCTCAAGTTTCCATTGAGTCGATTCGCAAGGAGATCGAGGGACGTACCCTGCTTCGCGAAAAGATCTCGACCTCTGTGGAACTGCCGCTGGCGCCGGAAACCAAACACGTTCTTGCCTACGCCCACGAGGAAAGCGATCGTCTGCAACACCGGCACATCGGCACTGAACATCTACTGCTCGGACTGTTGCGCGAAGAGCGTTCAATGGCTGCTGAGATTCTTTACGAACGCGGATTGCGTTTGAACGCAGTGCGCGATGAGATCGCAAGGCAATCAGGAGTTGACGCTCGCAGCACCCAAAAGAAAGACACGCCACACCTCGTCGAGTTTTCACGCGATCTCACGGACGACGCTGCAAACGACAAACTCGATCCGTTGATTGGACGCGAAGCCGAAATCGAACGCGTCGTCCAGATTCTTTGCCGCCGCACGAAAAACAATCCGGTTTTGATTGGTGAACCCGGCGTCGGCAAAACTGCAATCGTTGAAGGACTGGCGCAGCGAATCGTGCGCGGCGACGTTCCGTCGTTTCTCGAAAACAAACGCATTCTTTCACTCGACCTTTCATTGATCGTTGCGGGAACGAAGTATCGCGGACAATTTGAAGAGCGTTTGAAACAGATCATGCGGGAACTCGTTGAGAACCCGCAGTACATCGTTTTCATCGACGAGTTGCACACACTCGTCGGCGCGGGTTCGGCGGAAGGATCGCTGGACGCCGCTAACATTTTGAAGCCCGCGTTGTCTCGCGGCGAGATTCAGTGCATCGGCGCAACCACGCCTGCCGAGTTTCGCAAGTCGATCGAAAAGGATCGCTCGCTTGAACGGCGTTTTCAGGCTGTGAAAGTTCCACCTCCGTCGGAAGCGGAGGCGGTCAGCATTCTCGACGGCGTGCGTGAGCGTTACGAGAGCTTCCATCAGGTTCGTTACACCGACGATGCGTTGCAGGCCGCGGTTTACCAGTCTCATCGTTACATTCCAGATCGCTTTCTGCCCGACAAAGCCATCGATGTTATAGATGAAGCCGGTGCGCGGGTGAAGTTGCGTGTACGTCGTGAGCAGGGAAATCTCGCAGACTGGAACGAGTTGAACGAGTGGTCGCGATCCTACGGCGACACTTCGAACTTGCGCATGAGCCATGAAGATGCGCTCGTCTCTGCTGAAGTCACTCGTGACGATGTTGAAGACGTAATCGCACGCTGGACGGGCATACCGGTCAACTCGCTCAAAGAAGAAGAGACTCAGAAGCTGCTGCGGATCGAAGTCGAACTTCACAAGCGAGTCATTTCGCAACGGCCGGCGATTTCAGCGTTGGCGCGCGCGATCCGGCGTTCACGGGCGGGACTGAAAAACCCATTGCGACCGGTTGGTTCGTTCTTGTTCCTCGGTCCGACAGGCGTTGGCAAAACAGAAGTGGCTCGATCGCTCGCGCAGTTCCTGTTCAGCAGCGAACGCGCTTTGATCCGTTTCGACATGTCGGAATTCATGGAGAAGCACTCAGTTTCCAAACTGATCGGGTCTCCGCCGGGATACGTAGGCCACGAGGAAGGCGGCCAGTTAACGGAGCGAATCAAGCGTTCACCGTATTCGGTTCTTCTCTTTGACGAGATCGAGAAAGCGCATCCGGACATCTTCAACATACTGCTTCAGGTGTTTGAAGACGGCATCCTGACGGACGCGCTCGGCAACACGGTCGATTTCAAAAATGCGATCATCATCATGACCTCGAACATCGGCGCTCGCTTCATTCAGAAGAAGGGCACGCTCGGATTCCAGGCGAATTCGGATGCCAGCCGGGAAAAAGTGGAAGAGATGGTGATGTCGGCAGTTCGCCAGACGTTTAACCCGGAGTTCATCAACCGTCTCGACGAGATCATCATTTTTGACCAGTTACTCGATGAGGAACTGCTTGACGTTGTTCAGCTCCAGGTCGACCAAATCAACCGGACCATGAGCCGCCACGGATTCGAGGTCAAACTGACGGACGAAGCGAAACGCTGGATCGTGGATAAGACGTGTGCCGACCGGCTTTACGGGGCGCGACCGATTCGCCGGGCGCTTCAAAAGTACGTCGAGGATCCGTTGTCAGAGGCGCTGATTCAGGGTCAACTGGAAGGCTCCTCGCTGGTGGAAGTTTTCCTGAATGGGCAGGAGCTCGATTTCCGGCCGGCAGGCGTGGAAACGGCGGACGACGACGCGCTCCTGATTCATTAAAACAAGCTAAAACCCCCTGTTTGTCCAAAGTCGAAAAGTCCCCGCAAGTTAATCCCTTGTTTGGACTTCGCGCCTTTGGACTTTCCACTTTTTTACCTTATAATGCGCCACTTTGCTACTCAAAAGCTGGCAACTGGCTCTTCGGGGGTTGAATCAAACCTGCGTCTTCGACCAGTGCAGCGGCGAGCAGCTTGTGCCGTAATAATTAAGTCTCTGGACAGTATTCACTCATTTGCTCCCCGAAGTTTCTGAGGCCCCGTAAGAACTACTGAGGGAATTGGTGCCTATGCACTCATATCGCGCTTTCTGGCTCTTTTGTTTGGGCTTACTGGTTGGAATTTTCGTCAGCTTCGCCACTCCCCGACGCGTCAACGCCCAGACGCAGCAGCGATTAGTTGAAAACGTCGACATCATCGGTAATCGCCGTCTCCGCAAAGACGATATCCTTTATTACATTCAAACCCGCCAAGGTGACGTCTACAGCGAAGAGGCTGTCCAACGCGATTACCAAACACTTCTTTCCTTAACATTCTTCGACAAAACCGCCACTCGCGTGCTGATTGAGAACGGTCCGCGGGGCGGCGTGAACATCATTTTCGAAGTCAAAGAGCTGCCGATTATCCGCGACATGACCTTTGAAGGTCTTAAGAGCGTCCAGGAATCGGACGTGCTCAAGGCGTTCCGCGAGCGGCGCGTTGGCGTGTCGAAAGAAAGTACGTACGACCCGGTGAAGGTGCGTAACGCAATGCGAGTAATCAAGGAATTGCTCGCAGCCGGCGGCCATCCGAACGCAACAGTCGAAGAGCGCACTGAAGAAGTCTCTGCAACGTCGCTTGCGATCACGTTTGTGATTCGCGAAGGCGATCGCGTACGTGTGGTGGACATCCAGTTTGAAGGCAATCAGGTTTTCAGCGACGGCTCACTGCGCGGTGCGATGAGGTACGTGAAGGAGGCAGGACTCATCACGCGCTTCAAAGGAACGGACATTCTCGATCGCGAGAAGCTCGAGTACGATCTGCGTCTCGTCGACAACTACATGCGTTCCAAGGGATATCTTCAGGCGCGACACGGCGAGCCGCGGGTGGAGAGCGTCGGACGCCGGCGCACTGGTTTCCCTGTTCTGCCGCTGCCGTTCCTGTCGTCTGTTGACGAAGGTTTGCGGGTTACCGTTCCGATTGTCGAAGGGAAGGTTTACCGGCTCGGCGAGTTCAAAGTTGAAGGCAACTCGATCTTTTCGGAAGCGCAGATTCGCTCCGTTATCGGGTTGAACAAAGGCGACATTGCTGACGGTGAAAAAGTCAGTAAGGGCTTGTTTGAAAACCTGAAGAAGTTTTACGGCCAACAGGGATTCATCGAATACACCGCCGAACCCGTTCCAACGTTCAAGGAGAATCCGACGAATCCGAACGAAGGCATTGTCGACTTCACGGTCACGATTGAAGAAGGAAAACAGTTTACCCTGCGACGCCTGGAGTTTGTCGGCAACACATTCACGCGCGACAACGTGCTGCGACGCGAGGTGCTCATCAACGAAGGCGACATCTACAACGACGCTTATTGGGAGTACTCGGTCGTCAAGCTGAACCAGCTTGGCTACTTCAATCCGATCGACAAAGACAAAGACGTCGATCGTCGCACGAACGATGAGGAAGCCACTGTCGATCTCTCTCTAAAGGTAAGCGAGCGCGGTCGCCAGCAGATCTCCTTCAACGGCGGTATCTCGGGCATCGGCGGTTCGTTCTTTGGTCTCGAGTATTCAACGAACAACCTGTTAGGACGCGGCGAAGTGCTTTCGTTCAACCTCGCGGCCGGCAATCGTCAGCGTTCGTTCCAGTTCTCATTTACTGAGCCATACATCAAGGACCGGCCGATTAGCGCGGGCTTTTCACTGTTTGCGTTCACGCAGAAGTTTTTCGGTGAAGGAACTTTCCTCTCGCAGAATCTCGGCGCGCAGCAGGATCTATTCGGCGCGCAGTTCAACTTCAACGATATCGACGAACGAAACCTCTTCACGAGAGACTCGTACGGCGGTTCGATCTTTGTCAGTGCGCCGCTATCTGAGTTCTACCGCAAACGACGCTTCACGCAGTTTTCGCGTGTCGGCGCGTCTTATCAACTTTCGCTGTCGAGCGTGAAAGATCCCGAAGTAAACACCGATCCAAACAACCCGACGGCGTTCATTCCGGTCATCTACTCTCAGCCGAACATTCTGACGAGCCGCGGCACGCTGACGTTCTCATACGACACGCGCAACGCCAGTATCGACCCGACCACCGGCCGTGAACTTTCGGTTGCGATTGCGTTAGCGGGTTTGGGCGGCGACGTAAGAACGTACCAGCCAACTCTCTCGTACACGCAGTTCTTCCCGGTGCGGCGAAAGAAGTCAACGCGACCGGAAGT